>QLUB01000005.1 GCA_018725205.1 candidate division NPL-UPA2 bacterium | reverse complement strand
GAGCGACACGGGCTCCTGAATGGCATCAAGGGCGAACACCACTTCTTCCCGCGAGATTTTCAGCTCATCGGCAATTTCACTAATGGTCGGTTCCCGTGCGTTCCGATTGACAAGGGCATCCCGTACCTGTAAGGCTTTGTAGGCAATGTCCCTGAGAGAGCGACTGACGCGAATGGGGTTGTTGTCGCGCAGATAGCGACGTATCTCTCCAATGACCATCGGCACGGCATAGGTAGAGAACTTGACGTTGTGGCTGAGGTCAAAGTTGTCTATTGCCTTCATCAGTCCGATGCAGCCTACCTGAAACAGGTCATCTACGAATTCACCGCGGTTGTTAAACCGCTGTATCACGCTTAGAACCAAGCGCAGGTTCCCCATGATGAGTGTTTCGCGGGCCGCCGCATCGCCTTTCTGCAGGGCCACAAAGAGCTCACGCATCTTGACGTTAGTGAGCACCTGCAGCTTGGCGGTGTTCACACCACAAATCTCTACCCGGTTCACGCTCTCACTCCTCCCGTTAGCACTCCATGATGATTATCACCACGAAGAGGCCATGTTTATACGGGGGAGAGATAAATAACCATGACTGTACCAAATAGGACGTCCCTACTCCATTTTCCTGAATTCTCTCCGTAGCCTGCCGAGAATACGCTTTTCTAGCCGCGAAATGTAGGACTGCGATATGCCTAGAAGGTCGGCCACTTCTTTCTGAGTACGATCGCGATCATCTGCCAGACCAAACCGGAGCTGCATAATCTGCCGTTCACGGCTCTCTAGTTTGCTCAAGGCGCTTCCAAGCAGCGCCTTGTCCACTTCCGCCTTAAGTTTCTGGTTGCGCCTTAGGTACATGAGAATCTCATTCTCGATACAGCGCGAAGCATAAGTGGCCAGCTTAATGTTACGGCTAGGATTGAAAGTGTTGACAGCTTTAATCAGGCCTATGGAACCAATGGAGACTAGATCTTCTATTAGTACGCCAGTATTCTCGAATTTCCGGGCAATGTAAACTACCAGCCGCAGATTGCGTTCGATTAAAATAGTCTTAACGGCGTGGTCCCCCTGCCGCAGCCTTTCCACTAAGAAGTGCTCTTCATCTTCGCTCAATGGTGGCGGCAAGGCCTCGCTGCTGCCAATGAAATAGATGTACTTAGGAGCGATTTGCACCCCAAAGTATGACAACACATGTATAACAAAGATCCGCCACCTGAGTCTCCATAGCGAAAACAGCTTCAAACTCAGCCCTCCCAACTTAAGATAGTGGCCACAAAGCCTGTGGCAGCAATGGCCCTAAGACCTGCCGACAAAGAACTCCACATACTCCTAAGCGGGAGGCTCACCAGCAAAGGACTGGCTGCGACTAAATACCATGTGACATATGGATATGGTGAGCGCGCCCCGTTGGTGGTAGACAGTGCTATCGCATAGGTTATCCCCGCGCTGAAGGCGGAAAGGGCCATCAGGGCTATTGTTTGTCTGATAACTGCCGCCACCGTGGTCGGGCGAAAGCACCACACCACCATAACCGCAGCTACAACCCCCTTCAGAATGAGCTCCCGCGCTAAGGTGAGCGGCAGGAAAAGCCACGTGAAGGCAAAGGCTGCCCCTAAGGCGGCTGCGCCACATAACACCCATGGACTCACGGTCTTTCGCACTAGAATCGCGGTAGCCCACAGTAGCCACCAGTTCATACTGAAGTTTAGCAAGAAAACTAAGTCGAAATAGACTACGATAAGAACACCCCCTCCGAGCAGAAGTATCCTGCCGAGGGGGTGTTGGAATATGTCGTTTTGCGCTAATTCTATTACTTATCTAACAGGCGCTTTTTGCGCATGAAGGTGGGGACGTTCAACTGCTCGTCATTGTAAGGACTAATGGTAATCCCGTCAAAGAAGCGGTCACGGGATTTCCGCCCGTCGAAACCAGTGGCTATGACCGTAACGCGCACTTCCTCACCTAGCTTATCGTCAGTCACCGCGCCTAGGATGATGTTGGCATCCGGGTCCACCACAGCAGAGACCGTCTCGGCAGCCTCAATAATCTCATGCAGGCCCATTGACGGGCCGCCCGTGAAACTCAGCAGCAGTCCCCTCGCCCCATCAATTGTTGTCTCGAGCAAGGGACTAGACATGGCTTGCTTGGCGGCTGCCATAGCTCGTCCTTCGCCTGAACCAACACCTATGCCCATTAGAGCCGAGCCCGCATTCGACATTACTGTCTTCACATCGGCAAAATCCACGTTAATCAGGCCGGGGATCATAATGACATCAGAGATGCCTTGTACGCCTTGCCTAAGCACATCGTCGGCGACACGGAATGCCTCCGGCAAGGGAGTCTTCTTATCCACGACTTGGAGCAAGCGATCATTAGGAATAGTAATGATTGCGTCTACCTTTTCTTTAAGTGCCGCTATACCACGCTCTGCCTGTGCGAGGCGTCTTCGCATCTCAATCGAGAATGGTTTGGTGACTACGCCTACCGTAAGCGCGCCCGCTTCCCGAGCGATCTCAGCTACAATCGGTGCTGCCCCAGTGCCCGTCCCTCCGCCCATCCCCGCAGTGACAAAGACCATGTCAGCTCCCTTAATAGCCTTAATAATCAAGTCGCGGCTTTCCTCTGCCGCCTTTACTCCTATGTCTGGGTTAGACCCAGCACCTAGTCCCCGAGTTAGCTTCTCCCCAATTTGCACTTTATGGGTCGCTTTCGAGGACGCCAGCGCTTGGGCATCGGTGTTTATGGCAATAAACTCCGCTCCCTTAAGTCCGGCTTCAATCATGCGGTTGACGGCATTGTTGCCACCCCCGCCGACTCCTATAACTTTAATCCTAGCGTATGGACTAAACTCTAGATCCCATTCAGCCATCTCGGTCCCTCCCCCAAACTACTCCCAAAAACCATGCCAAATATCCTTGACTCTCGCCCACACGCCTTTGCCCATCCTCCCAGACGGCGTCAGTTGCGCCGATCTTGACTGTGCGACAATGTGTACAGCTATCGCCAAAGCTGTGTTATACCCTGGGTCATCAACGGAATCGTATGTTTCTAACTTCACCCGCGCGACTCCGCTTAGGTAACGTTCTGCCAAGCGTGCTAGGGCCTTAGTCTTCAGGACACCGCCCGTAAGCACTATCCCCGCAGGAGGAGTTTCCCTCCCGCTCATGCTTGCGCCCTGATGCCGAATCAGCTCAAGGAGTTCTTCGAGCCGTGGCTCGAGCACGTCAAGAATGGTTCGCGGCTGCACCCGACGGGATTCAATATGCCCAAACGCCTGCAAATCGTACGTCTGGTCCTCAGGCATGGCAAACCAGTCTACTTCGGTCTTAACTTTTTCGGCCGTCGGCAGGCTAATCTTTAGACCCACGGCAAGGTCGTTTGAAACGCTACCCCCTCCAATCGGCAGTACGGAGATCGCCTTGAGAGCTCCTTCCTCAAAATACGCCATCTCCGTCACACCCGCACCAACATCTACCAACTGCACCCCTAAGTCACGCTCTTTGGGGCTAAGCACGAGCTCACCTAACGCCAGTGGTTTCAGCACAAAGGAAGCAGTGGAATACCCAGCTCGTTCAACGGTGCGGCGTAAAGTCGATAGGGCTGTGAGGTTCCCCACCACCAGTGAGGCATCTAGCTCTAGCCTCATTCCCACCATGCGTGAGGGATCCTTCAGCCCGCCATAACCGTCAACTATGTACTGTCCCGGAATAATATCTACAATTTCGCGGTTAGGGGGGAGACTAACTACTTTAGCAGCTTGTATCACCCTCACTATGTCTTCGTCACTGACTTCATATTTGTCACTCTGCACCGTGACGACTCCGCGTGTAGGTTGTAAAGTGGCATGTAGTGGTGACAGCGCCACATGGACTGCACCGATTCTTACCCCCGCCATACCTTCGGCAAATGAAACCGTTTCCTGTACGGTGCGGGCACAAGCGTCTACATCAATAATCAGGCCCTTGCGCAGACCCTGACTGGGCCGCTGGCACACTCCGACCACACGCAGCACACTCCGGCTGTTAACCTCGGCTAAGATGCAGCGCGTAGTAGCTGTGCCAACATCTAGGCTAGCTATCACGTCTCGTGGCATAAATCAATACCTCCCGCTGCTTACCCTTTCGACAAAGCGCAGCGTTTCCCTCTCGGTGCGCTGTTTTATTTGATGCGCAGCAAGATCAGTCTGCGGATGAGGGCAAGATTTTGAAAAATCCTCACCCCAAAGGCCACTAATGCGGCCAAATAGAGGTTGATACCGATACGATCGCCAACAAAGGCCAGCAGTGCAGCTAAGAGAGTATTACTGAGCAGGCCGGTAATGAAGATGTTGTCCTCGAAGTGCTTCTCGAGAGCCGCGCGCAGCCCCCCAAGCAAAGAGTCAAAGGCAGCCAAGAGCGCCACTGCTGTGTACGGCGCATAGTGAGGAGGTACTGTAAATTCACCATAGAGGCCCACAGCTAGACCCAACAACACTCCAAACAGAGGCAACAACATATCGCTACCTCCCCTCGATGGGCCTGGCCCATTCGAAACGCAGGGGACGCGTAAAGCCTGGGACCTCTAGCGTGCTGTGCCGAGTAATCGCAATCTCCATGCCGAAATAACCTAACGTTTCCACTATGCCCCCGCGCATGCGCAAAGAGCTCTCCATGGCAGCAGCGTTGCCTATAGCCGATATGACAAACGGGGATGCAACACGCACATTGTTTATGGAAATGACTGGGCCTGCACAGTGGATTTCGCTTGACGCCAGCAGGCGTTCACCGTTTACAGAAAGCGCCTCTGCTCCAGCCGCCCTGAGTACGTTGACCAGCTTGAGGATGTCTTCATCGTGTATGATAAAGAGCCTCGGGTCATCCCCGTGCACTGGCGGCTTCTTGCTGTCGCTTAGGGTAATTACCAGTCCCGGACCGCTTACTGCAGTAATACCAGCTAAGAGCCGTGCCCGATCAAGCTCCGTGCGCAGCAGTCCCAAAGCTCCCTCGCCTTGTGTCAGGCTAAGCTCATAGTCTCGTACCTTGCGCCTGAGCTCCTCAAGGACTTCCTGTAACGTTTGATTCTGGCGGATTGCGTCCATCAGCATGACTCGCATTTCGCTCGTACGCAAATCGGGCACTGTAGAAGTCAGATTCCCAGTGCTCCTAATTTGTACGGCCAACAACACCCCAATAGAAACGCATACCGCCGTCAGTACTAAGCGCGAACTTCCCCTCACTAGATTACCTTCCTTTATACACGGGAATTTCTCCGGTCATGTCGATGTAAGCCACGGTAGCAGGGGACAATCCCCTAACCTCATAAGCATAGAGCACGGCGGACAGCAAAACAAGCCTTGCTGGGGCACCTTTGGGACTACCAATTTTTACTCTCAGGCCGTCAGTCGTAGTTAGAGACATCTCGCCTGTTAGCGTTACGTGCAGTTCAGAGATGCGTGCCCGTACATTACTAGGGATAGCCGCCATCGCGGCTCTTGCGCCCTCAAACAGCTCTCCCGCCAGCTTGTCCCCCAGCACGACATTTGACAGCGAGATGCCGGTAATAATCGGTAGATTTACCAGGCTAAAATTTGGGACAATTGACACGACGGTTCCGTTTCGATCAATTTCTATGAATCCAATATGATAAGGCAACACAGCGAGACCTAAACCCTCTTCGATCCGTATGCGCAGTTTAGCGGGGAGAACGCGGGTTACTTCAGCACTTAAGATGCGCGGGTCGGCGAGCAGCCTCCTCTCTATTTCGCCGAGATCAAGCCGTAGGAGCGGCGCACCTTTCCACACGCCCGCCAAATCTTCTATTTGTCGCGCGGGCACAGTCTCCGCTCCCAAGACCTCAATCGTTTCCGCGTTGAAAAATACTGCTGAGTACACAATCTGCCAACAGAACAGGAGCACAAGTGAGAGTAAGACCAACGCTTTCTGCAGATGCTTGTGGCTCTCCATTGTATCCCCTGCCTCTCACTAGATTCTTTCTATGGCGGCACCGAGCGTGCGCAGATCCTCAACTATATTGGCATACCCGCGGCCGATATGATGAACTTCGTCTACTATCGTTATGCCTTGCGCAGCAAGTCCCGCCAGCGTCAAAGCCGCACCCGCGCGCAAATCACTTGCACTCACTTGCGCACCTGTAAGGCGGCCTACTCCCCTAATCACCGCGTTTCGCCCTGATACCTTGATGCTTGCGCCAAGGCGATTAAGCTCATCGACATGCTTAAAGCGGCTCTCAAAGACGGTCTCGGTTAACACAGATGTGCCGTCAGCTAGGCACAATGCCGCCAAGAGCTGAGCCTGCAGGTCAGTCGGGAAACCTGGGAAAGGTGAGGTTTTTACCGACTCAAGCGCCTTAGGTCGTCCACGCCCCACCGCCGTCACACTCGAACCGTCAATCACCACTAATGCGCCCATTTCGCGCAACCTAGCGAGCAAAGGTTCCATTTGGTCAGCTGGTGCAGGGAAGACAGTAACGTGCCCCCGCGTCATAACTGCACCCAGTAGGTATGTCCCCGCCACAATGCGGTCGGGAATAATCGTATACTCCGTTCCATGCAGCCGTGTAACCCCGCGGATCGAGAGGCAGTCAGTACCTGCACCCGAGATATCCGCACCCATGGCATTAAGAAAGTTCTGTAGGTCTACGATCTCCGGTTCCAGCGCGGCATTGCGGATAATTGTCTCGCCTGTGGCTACTGTTGCCGCCATCATAATGTTTTCTGTTGCGCCAACGCTGGGCAAACTGAGGTGAATGTCGGCTCCACGCAGAGTCTCCGCATGCGCCCTGAGTAGCCCGCGCCCTTCATCCTCGATCTGCACCCCGAGGGCTCGCAGTCCTTTGAGATGCAAGTCAATGGGTCGCGAGCCTATCGCACAACCGCCGGGATAGGAAGCGACCACTCGCCCGGCGCGGGCCAAGAGAGGCCCGAGTAGGATGATTGAAGACCGCATCTCCCGCATTAGGTTTTCGGGGATAACACAATCATTGATGTGCTCTGCGGAGATTACTAGGTCATCGCCTTCCCATTCGCACTCTGCGCCTAGACTATGTAAGATACTCCGCATTACGTCTATATCGGTCAATTTGGGGATGTTACGCAACCTTACGGGCTCGCCAGTCAAGATACAGGCAGCAATAGTTGGTAGAGCTGAGTTCTTGGCTCCCTGCACCTTAATGGCGCCACACAGAGGCCGTCCCCCCGCAATGACAAAACGGTCCACTTTAGTCGCTCCTTTCGCTCCTACAGCGTTCGCTACTGCACCAGTGTATGCTTCTAGGAGCGAGAGGGTGAGTCAGTTCTCCCGCCGCATAATCTGTTCCATCAAGTCGCAGAGGTCACGGGTGGCATTGGGAAATGCCAGCGCTTTGCTCTTCTCACTCATGGTCTTTAGCCGCATTGGATCGAGGAATAGTTCACCAATCGTCTTTGCCAAGCTTTGTCCGGTGAGGAAGCGTTCTTCAATCAGAATTGCCCCACCGGCATGCTCCACGGCGCGAGCATTATGGAGTTGATGGTCGTTTGGGGCTGTGGGGAGAGGTATGAGAATGGAAGGCTTGCCCAGCAGAGCGAGTTCCGCTGTAATGCCTCCCGCACGTGAGACAACTAGATCTGCCGCTGCCAGCACGTCGGGCATGTTTGCGGCGTAGTCTACCACGCGAATTTGTAGGGGAGAAAATCCTTCCGCCGCCTCCAATGTAGCGCTGTAATCCCGCTTACCCGTCACTTGATAAACGACTACTCCTGTCTGAGCCAGAACGGCATACGCGCTTATCACCGCCTGATTAAGCGCCCGAGCGCCGCCGCTGCCTCCTACTACCACCAAAAACTTCTGTTCCTCGTTTAAGCCAAATTCTTTTCTCGCGCGTTGCCTGTCCACAGCAAACAGCTCCGATCGCAGGGGATTCCCTGTAACCCTTACCTTCGCGGCCGGGAAATGCTCTTGTGCCGCGGCGTGGCTCACGGCTATGCCGCGCACGAACCGACTTAAAATGCGATTGGTTAGACTAGGAAACGCGTTTTGCTCATGTATAAGGGTCGGGAATCCGAGAATAGCTGCAGCCAACAGCAAAGGCCCCGCTGCATACCCGCCAGTCCCGACCACCACGTGCGGGGAAAAATTGCGCAGTAAACCAGCCGCAGCTACTACTGCCCTAAGCGCTCGCCATCCACTCTGCACCTGCTGAAACGAAAGTCGTCGCGGTAACGATGTAATCTCAAGCGTCGCCAGCCTGAACCCAGCCGCCGGCACGAGGTCCCGCTCCATGCCGCGGGCCGCGCCTACAAAGAGAATCTCGGCGTTATCGTGGCGCCTCTGTATTTCTTTGGCTAAGGCAATGGCCGGATAGATGTGGCCGCCTGTACCCCCGCCGGCAAATATGATGCGTAGCTTTTGCATAGCATTCCTCATTCGCTGCTGTGTTTCGAAATATTGAGCAGGATTCCCAGTGAGGCCATGATGATCAACAGGGAGCTGCCCCCATAGCTGACGAGCGGGAGCGTTATACCGGTCACCGGCACAGAAGCCGTGACCACCGCAACATTGATTATCGCCTGCGACACGACCATGCCCGTAATGCCCGTGGCCACAAGTGCGGCGAAGCGGTCGGGAGCTCGCAGTGCGATGCGCATCCCGCGCACCGCTACTACGGCAAAAAGAAATATAAGCACAACTCCTCCGGTGAACCCGAGCTCTTCAGCAATTGTGGAGAAAATAAAATCGTTGTGGGGCTCAGGTAAGAAAAACTGCTTCTGTAGTCCGCCACCCCAGCCGCGCCCAAACAATCCTCCCGTGCCGATTGCATACAGCGACTGTATAATCTGATAGCCAGTATCTAACGGGTCCTTCCACGGGTCTAGGAAGGCCAGAAAACGATCGAAGCGGTAGGGAGCCCTCCGGATTAACTGCGCCAAGAGCACTGCCCCCACGCCTCCTAGGCCAAGGATTTGCCCTAGCGGTAGTCCGGCGACAAACAGCACTAGACCAAAAACCAAGACAATGGCCACTGCGGTACCAAGGTCAGGCTGAAGCAGAATGAGCAAGGCCACTAGTCCTCCCGCCGTGAGCAAAGGCAGCGTACCGCGCACAAATGATGTGAGCCGCCCGGGGCGCCTAGCCAGTTTGTCAGCCAGCCAAATCAACAGTGTCACTTTAGCTATCTCCGAGGGCTGCACTCTCACCACGCCTAAGTCGAACCAGCGGGAGGAACCCTGAATTGTAACGCCTATGCCCGGCATCCACACTAGCAGCAGGAGGAGGATCGTGCCAACAATACCTAGGCCGGCTAGCTGTTGCCACTTGCGGTAGTTAATCCGACTGGTTGCGTACAGGGCAATAGCGCCCAAGACTGTCCAGAGAATCTGCCTCAGGATGAAGTGCCACGCATGCCCGACCAAAGCATAGGACAGCGAAGTGCTAGCGCTGTACACCATCACCACGCCTATACATATGAGCGACAGAATCGCCGCCAGCAAAATATAGTCGGGAGCGCGGTGCTCCACTGTCATCGGCTCATCCCCCCATTCCACGTAACCCCAGTAAACCCAAAACAGCACAAAGCAACCCCACACAATAGTAAGTCATCACTATCTTAGTCTCCGACCAACCTCGAAGCTCTAGCGCGTGGTGGAAAGGAGCCATGCGGAACAAACGGCGGCCATGGGAGAGGCGAAAGAAGGCCACCTGCAACATGACGGAGAGTGTACTCCATACGTAGATTAAGCCGATCACCGGGAGAAGCAATTCGGTCTTGGTCAGGACACTCATCGCCACCAGCCCTCCCCCGAGTGCTAACGACCCCACATCACCCATAAATATGCGCGCGGGATGGGTGTTAAAATACAGGAACCCGAGGAGAGAGCCTGTTAAAGCCACCGCAAACAACACTGCCTCCGGTACATCTACGACTAGGCCGACAACCGCATAGGCCAAGCTTGAAATCGCCACCGTCCCCGCCGCCAGACCATCTACGCCGTCTGTCAGGTTCACGGCATTGCAAAAGCCCATGCCCCACAGCAAAAGCAATGCCCAATAAAAGGGCCCAAGCTCCAGCCCAAACCCGAGGACCGGCACTACCACATGCGTGCTATGGCCGGAAAAGTAGAGAATCAAAGCTGCGGACATGGTTAACAGGGCCTGCCAGCCAAGTTTCTCCCGCGCCAATAACCCCAAAGGGCGGCGAAAAACTACCTTTAAGGCATCATCAATTAACCCCACCACACCAAAACCTAGCGTCAATACAGAAATGACCATTAGCCGTGCGGGATCTAGTGACATCTGCAGGCCAAAGAACCAAAGGAGAGCTAAAGTGGATGTAAGAAAGATAATGCCGCCCATAGTTGGCGTTCCCTTTTTTGACAGGTGCGACTGCGGGCCGTCTGCCCTGATGATCTGCCCTAGGCGCAGACGTGTAAGCAGCGGCAAGACAAGCGTCCCGAGTATTAGACTCATGCCTATGGCGGCAATGCCGACGTACCAGAACTCAATCTGCATTTACTCTACCTCTTTAAGCAAAGCTACCACAATTTGCTCCAGCCGAAGCCCCCGTGAGCCCTTAATCAACACGACATCTAGAGGTCTAAGCTCGCGCTTTAGCAGCAGCAGCGCCTCACTTGGTGTATGGCATTTATATACCGGCTTGGTGACGCGAGAGGATACCTCTACTGCTATGTCCAAGGCTTCAGTCCCAACGGTAATGACGATGTCGCAGATCGCGGCAGCGGCACCCCCGACTTCCCGATGTGCAGCTTGGCTGCGTGAACCAAGCTCATACATGCTCCCAAGCACGGCAATACGTCGCCCGGCTGTCTTGGTTTCACTTAGCGTCGCCAGCGCCGCCAGCATAGAGATGGGGCTGGCGTTATACGTGTCATCAATGATTGTTACACCCTCCCGAGACAACAGGACGTTCAGGCGCTGTTCACATGGCGCGCATGCGGCGATAGCGTCGATGGCCTTTATTGGTTCAGTGCCCATAGCGGACGCTACAGCCACGGCGGCGGCGGCATTGTGGATGTGGTGACGCCCAGGCCACGGGCAACGCACTGCGTATTCTTCCGTTCCTCTTGACAAGAGAAAGGAGTAGTGGCCGAGCTCATTTGCCTCTCCTCTACCTATTACCCAGTCAGCCTCAGCATGCACACCAAAAGACACCACCGACCCCAAAGCTAAACGAGAGAGATGCGCAAAGTAGTCGTCGTCACGGTTAAGAATAGCGATGGCGTTTGGCTTACTGCCCTGTAGTATTTCCGCCTTGGCGCGCGCAATATTGTCGCGTGAACCTAGCAGCTCAATGTGGGCCTCGCCAATATTGGTTACCACCGCCACGTCAGGCGGGGCTATACTTGTAAGAAAAGCAATCTGGCCAAGACCGCGCATAGCCATCTCCAGCACCATGACTTCTTCGTCTTGGTGACTTAAGACGCTAATCGGTAGCCCAATCTCCGTGTTCTGGTTACCGGTGCTCTTTAAGACGCTGTACTGAGAGCTAAGGGCGGCTGCCGTCAGCTCTTTGCAGCTGGTCTTACCTACACTGCCTGTGATCGCCACAACCCGCGTTTTTGTGCTGAGCATATAGGCGCGAGCCAGCAGGGAAATCGCCCGGCGAGTGTCTTCAACTACCACTGCTGGGCAACCGTACTCGCCTGAGCGCGACACCACAGCAGCCACAGCCCCGGCTTGGACAGCTGCCTGGACGTGCGCATGGCCGTCCTCCCTAGCACCAATCAGTGCGAAAAAGAGCTGCCCTGCGCTCACTTTGCGACTATCTGAGGCCACACCTTCCGCCGTAAGGGACTGCCCCTCTAGGCGTCCACCCGTAACTGCCGCCACCCAGTCGAGATTAAGCCTCGTCATGGGAGCCGACCTCTCAGGGCATTCCTAGCTTCTTCCCGGTCGTCAAAATGGAAGACCCCTTCTCGGGTCACTTGTGTGGTCTCGTGCCCCTTCCCGGCAATCAGGACAACGTCGCCCCTGTCGGCTAAGGACAAGGCTAGGGCAATGGCCTTGCGGCGCTCAGGTTCGATTTTGATACGGTGTTCATCGGCCTTTGCGAATCCCGCGCGAATGTCAGCGATAATGGCGCGGGGGTCTTCCGAACGCGGATTGTCAGAAGTTACGACGACTAGATCCGCTAAGCGGGCGGCAATTGCCCCCATCAGCGGGCGTTTCCCGCGATCCCGATCACCACCGCAGCCAAAGACAAGGATGATTCTCCCTTTGGCAAAACCCTTCACCGCCCGCAACACATTCTCCAGTCCGTCGGGGGAATGCGCGTAATCGACGAGAACAGCAAACGGCTGGTCTTCATTGATTGGCTCCATGCGACCGGGGACGCCGGGCAAACTTAACCCGCGCTCCACATCTTCTAGGCTGGCTCCCTCCGCGAGTGAAGCGCCGGCTGCCGCTAATGCATTATAGACGCTGTGCGCGCCGGGGGTGACAATCGTTACCTCCCTCTCGCCCCAGGGCGTGTGCAGGACGAAAGTAGAGCCACTCGCGCTCGAGCGAATTGCCGTGGCAGTCACTTCTGCCTCCTTGGCGAGCCCGAAACGGAGGACTTGTCCGGAAATTAGCGTGGCTAAGCGTTGGCCATATACATCGTCACCGTTGATCACAGCTGTTCCATGCGTTATGCCTGCCGGTGCAGTGAACAGCCTAGCCTTAGCTTGGAAGTAATTTTCCATGGTGCCGTGAAAATCGAGGTGGTCTTGGGTGAGGTTGGTAAAGACTGCCGTGCTATAGTCTACCCCTGCGACCCGCTGCATAGCGAGAGCATGCGAGGAGACTTCCATTACCGCATGACTGGCCCCCATATCCGCCATGTCCCTGAGCAATCCCTGCAGCTCTGGTGCTTCGGGTGTAGTAAACTTTACTGGCAGCACTCTGTCGCCTACCTCGATTTGCACTGTGCCGATTAAGCCGACGCTGCGGCCCGCTTGGCGCAGTATGTTCTTGAGGAGATAGCTAGTGGTCGTTTTGCCGTTCGTGCCTGTGACGCCGATAACTCGCAACCTCTTTGACGGGTAGCCAAAGAACCTAGCGGCCAGCTCGGCAAGCGCTAGTCGCCCGTCCTCCACAACAGCCCAAGCGATGTGGGGGGGAAGCGCAACGTGCCTAGTCGAAACAATGCCTGCAGCTCCCCGGTTGATGGCCTCGTGCACAAAACCGTGTCCGTCTGCGCGTTGCCCAACTATGGCGACGAAAACAAAGCCAGGCTGCACAGCGCCTGAAAAATGAGTTATGCCTGTCACAAAAGCATCTCCGCCGCACGCTCGTACAGAGATTCCCGACGAGAGATCTGAGAATTGCACTTTCTTCTCACCCTTCACACTATGGCCTAAATCTTACGCGCACACCTGTGCCGACTGGCACTTGCATCCCAGGCAGCGGGTCTTGTTCGACTGCTGTCCCTGTTCCCAGAATGATGATGCGTAGCCCCAAACCCTCTATGCGCAAACTGGCGTCACGCATAGTCAAGCCGCGAATGTCAGGCACCACAGCAGTAGTGCCCAACAGGGGCGGTTCACCTAAGCCTACAATTACTGTGGTGCCGGCGGTGACTGCTGCCCCTGGTTTGGGGGTCTGGTCGATGATCATCGCTCCGGCTTGCTCCATCCTTAAGTTAAGCCCCAAGTCACGCAGATGGGCCACCGCTGCCGTGGGTGTAAGCCCCCTAAGCTCAGGGACAAGAATCAGGCTTGGCAGTAATTCTAAAGGGGCAGCGGCAAGTGGTTCTACATTTAGGTAGCGCAGTATATCCACCATCATGGCCCGGAAGGCAGGGGCGGCGACTTGGCTACCGTAGTAACCGTAGGGGCCACGGGGGTCGCGCACCATAACTAAGAGCGCTACCTGCGGGTCGTCGGTGGGGGCGAAGCCAATAAAAGAGGCAATGTACCTACCGGGGAAATACCCGCCTCCCGGGCGCGGAATTTGTGCGGTACCTGTCTTGCCAGCCACGCGGAAGCCTTCAATAAAGGCGTTGCGTCCCGAGCCGTGCACAACCGCGCTCTCGAGCAGCGCACTTAATCGACTCGCTGTCTCACGCGTGACCGGTTGGGCTACTTCTTCCGGGGCAAAGGTGTCGACCACATCGCCTGTGCGGGCCTTTACCTGGCTGACCAGGCGGGGGCGCATCAACCTGCCGTCATTGGCAATAGCAGATATCGCTGCCACCTGTTGCAGCGCGGTCACGGCGGGACCTTGCCCGAAGCTTGTGGTCGCAAGCTCCACCGGTCCGAGCTGCCTAAACATGATGCCCACTGCCTCACCCGGAAGGTCGACGCCTGTTCTCCTGCCAAAGCCAAAGTCTGAGATATACCTAGAAAATACCTGTGCCCCAAGCTTCTGTCCCACATTGACGAAGCCCGGGTTGCAGGACCGGTCCATTACTCCACTGAAGTCTAGGCTGCCGTGTCCCCTCGCCCTCCAGCAGGAGAGACGCACGCCTGACACGTAAACATACCCCGGGCAGTAGAAACGGTCTGTTTCCGTTACAACCCCCTCGTTTAGCCCGGCAGCCGCTGTCACTAACTTGAAAGTGGAGCCTGGTTCAAAGCTGTCGGATACGGCAGCATTGCGTCGCAACTCCTCGGGATAAAGCCTGCCCCGATTCGGATCAAAGCTCGGGCGGTTAGCCATGGCCAGAATCTCGCCCGTCTTAGGGTTCATCGCCACAGCAAGAGCGGCTTGTGCCTGATGTTTCACCATGGCTAGGTCGAGCTCACGCTCCACTATATGCTGGATGACCTCGTCAATTGTTAGCACTATGCTTCTACCGTCAACAGGCGGCACATACTCGGGATTAGCGTCCGGCAAGGGGTTGCCCTTGTTGTCAGTTGGAGTACGTACTTTGCCTTTTGTCCCGCGCAAAAGCGCGTCATAGGTTAGCTCAACTCCACCGAGCCCTTGTCCGTCAATGCCAACAAACCCAAGCACATGGCTAGCTAAGGTCGCGAAAGGGTAGAAGCGGGCAGTCTCAATGTCAAAGCGGATGCCCGGCAGCGCCAGGGCCCGCACTGCGGCTGACTGTGCCGCCGTTACCCTTCTCGCCACATAGACTCGCGATTGTCGCCGAGTCAGTAGTCCATAGATGGTCTCTTCGTCGAGTCCTAGCACTGTCGCCAGCTTGCCGGCCGTCTCCCGTGGTTTCGACACCCTAGCGGGGATCGCGACGATCGTGTCTACGTCGGCGCTGATCGCCAGTTCGCGGCCATGGCGGTCATAAATGACCCCACGCTTGGGATCGACAGGCGCGTCCCTCATCCACTGCGCGATTGCCAAGCGCGTCAACATGGGCCCACGGACAAACTGCAGGAAACCTAGTCGCAGAACCAGTGCAAACAACACCACCACGAAGATGGCCAGCAACACACCCGCCCTAGCTCGAAAGCTCTTGGGAGTCGACACGCTCTTCTCCTCCTAGATCTAGTTGCCGCTGTTGTTTACCCCCACTGTCAGCACCTGTTGTGCGATCGGTGCGCGCATACCAAGCTGTTCCTTAGCTACTCGTTCAATGTGAGCGGTTGACCCAAGCCGTGCGACTTCCACCCGCAGTATGGCGTTTGTTGTTTCCAGCACGGCAATCTCGGCAGTGAGCTCGCGCAAAGTGCGGTTTCGGCCAACGATAGCAGCTTCTCTCGCCACCGCGCCAAAAGCGAGTGCGCCAAACACCATGAGGATAAACGCCAAGCGATACACATTTTCCAGCTGGCGCTGCTTACGAGGGGCCTCGAGCGGACGGGGTTGTGGCTGGACCGGCAGCGGCATCCTCGGTAACGGCTTTGAGGCTAGTATCACAGCTATTCACTCCCCATATGTGTTAGAACTAGAGACGTTCTGCTGCTCGCAGTCGGGCACTGCGGCAACGCGGATTAGCCTCGATTTCGCTTGCTGCGGGAGCGATTACCTTGCGCGACAGCAACCTAAGCGTAGGGTTTACTTGACAGACGCACTGTGGAATGGCGGGGGGGCATATGCATCTTTTTGAACTCTCTACCATAAACTGCTTCACGGCTCGATCCTCCAGGGAATGAAACGAGATGCAAGCAATGCGCCCGCCTCGCACTAGAGCTTGTACGGCCTTAGGCAAAGCCTCCTTTAGGGCAATAAGTTCATCGTTGACGGCAATGCGTAGCGCCTGAAACGTCCTGCGGGCGGGATGCTGGTCTTCTTTGTCCCTGACCCCTTTCGGAATTGCAGCTTTGACAACACTGACTAATGCTTGCGTAGTCTCAATCGGTCGGCTAGCTCGCGCTTCAACTATGAAAGCGGCAATGCGCTTTGACCACCGTTCCTCGCCATATTCCCACAGTATTTCCCCTAACTTAGCTTCCGTATACGCATTTACGACTTCATAGGCACTCACTCTCTGTCGCTCATCCATGCGCATATCTAGCTTAGCCTCATGCAGGTATGAGAATCCCCGCCAAGAACTGTCCAGCTGTGGGCTCGACACACCGAAATCAAAAAATACTTTGTTTACATGCTTAACATCTACCAAGGCTAGGGCTGAGTCTAAGTGCCGGAAGTTGCACCGGGCAAATCTAAATGCAGGCTCATCCTTAAACTCTTCCACAGCCTGCAAGGCTGCTTTATCGACATCCAGTCCAATAACTAAGCCGTGGGGGCCGACAAACTTCAGGAACTCCCGCGCGTGACCTCCCCGCCCAAAAGTGCAGTCCAACACCTTGTCCCCCGGTTTGAGATCAAGCGCGGCTAATGTTTCCTGCAGCAACACCGGAACGTGCAATCACGCCACCTCTTCTCAAATGGGGGTCTGCAGGTCCTCTGCTAAGGCTTCGTAGTCGCTCTGCACGAGTTTCTTGTACCGTGCCCAGTTTTCGGCGCTCCAGATTTCCACTCTGCTGTTTGCGCCAATAATCACCGTCTCGCCTGATAGCGCAGCGTGTTCGCGCTGGTGGAGAGGAAGGCTGACACGCCCCTGCTTGTCGCACTCGCATTCTTGGGCGTTAGCGAAGAAAAGGCGGGAAAAAGCGCGGGCATTGCTTTTGGTCGTGGACAAGTCCCGCAACCTATTTGAGATAGTCTCCCACTCCGGCATAGGATAGACAAAAAGGCAACCGTCTAATCCGTGCGTGGTAACAAAGGATGCCCCTAGTCGCTCGCGAAACTTTGCCGGTAGCGACAATCTGCCTTTTTCGTCAACCGAGTGCACATAGTTTCCGACGAACATCTAGCTTGGCCCCTTTTCATACCATTTCATACCATTTAATACCGCCATTAACCTCATTGTGGGTAATATTCGCCGCACATTCGCCTCTTCCTTCTCATCGTAAAAAAAAATTTACGTCCCCCTTAACTTCCTCCGAAATCAAGGGAAACGTAAGTTCGCTTGAGTTTGCCTTGCTAGATACTAGTGGCTTCGCCCGCAGTCTAGCGTAACTCCAGATAGGACGTCTAAGGCGTGTGGCAGGGCAGGCAAGAATACCTGCAGGCACTCCATCGCGCCCTTCGCACTACCGGGAAGGTTTACGATCAGGGTTTGCTTGCGTGTACCTGCGACGGCCCTGCTTAACATGGCGTGAGGTGTGATAGCAAGACTGTGCATGCGCATGGCTTCGGCAAAACCTGGGGCTTCTCGTTCTATGCTCGCGCGCGTTGCCTCAGGCGTAACATCGCGCGGCGACAGACCTGTGCCGCCGGTAGTCACAATGAGGTCCGCACGGTTTGCGTCGCAAGTCGCAATGAGGAGGTCGCGGAGCAAAGTAAACTCATCCGGCAGCAGCACTTTTGTCACAAGTGCACCAAGCAGCGCAAACTCGTCTGCCAGCACTCTGCCGCTTTCGTCTACCTGCTCCCCGCCAAAGCACCGGTCGCTGAGGGTGACAACCAAGACGCGAAAACGCGGCCAAGCGATGAGGGACATCCCACTAGCCACAACTCCGTCTCTTAAGACTTCGGCAAAAACGCCTTCCCTAGGCATCACACAATCCCCGGCCTGATAGTATATGGCGCAGCGCTCGTGACACACTTTCCCCACTTGAGTAATGCTGAGCACTGCAGTACCTGTTGTCAGGCGTGTACCTAGCGGCAGTCTCGCTAAAGACATGCCTTGCGTGGTGATGTTCTCAGCAAAGTCTCCCGGCCCGACCAACAACCCTAGCTTCTGCATCTCTGCAATGTTTTCTAGGGGGAGGAGACTAACCTGGCGATGCGTGTGCCCGGCATGCGCGTCGCCCTCTACACCTAACCCCGCCCGCAGCGTGACGTGCTCTACAGGGGTTTTCCTTGTACCCTTTTCTACGCTCACATTGACCGCAACTACTCTAACCCTCACTCTCGCTTGCCTCCCAATGGAAATCCCCGCTCTGGCCCCCCGTCTTGTCAAGGAGATGAATGTGCTTGATAACCATGCGCGGGTCACTGGCCTTACACATGTCGATGGCCGTGAGCGCTGCTACCGTAACCGCAGTGAGCGCCTCCATCTCTACGCCCGTGCTGTCCATGGCCGAAACTTGAGCCAAGATTTCAAGCTCCCCCGGCGCCTCTGTGTTTATTTCTATCCTAGCTTCTTTAAGCTGTAGGGGGTGACAGAGCGGTATAAGCTCCCACGCCTTCTTAGCGGCCATGATGCCTGCTATGCGCATGGCGGCTAATACATCTCCCTTGGGCATTTGTCCCTGTAAAACTAGACCCAAAGTAGCCGCCTGCATCACCACCACGCCGCGCGCCCGCGCGACGCGGAGGGTCGTGGGCTTGCCCGAAACGTCAACCATATGCGCGCGACCTTGTTGGTCAAGATGAGTTAACAAGTGTTATCCCCCTATCTCTGCCATGCGGGTGTCCGCGAGAGCCACTTCCCGCGCATGCTTAGCGCTGACGGCCTGCTGCAAAATTAGTACCACCGCGCGCTTGTCCCGCCGCTTAACCGCCGCCAACACGTCTAGCTCTCGCTCAGAGAACAGGCATGGGCGTACGGTACCGCGCGCCGTCACTCGCAGGCGATTGCAGGCGGCGCAAAAGTGCTCGCTGTTCCCGCTGATAAACCCAATCGTGCCTAAAGCGTTAGGCAGGCGATACACGGCGGCCGGTCCTGCACCTACTTCTACTGCCTGCTCTAGGGGACCTAGGCTTGCCTGCATGGCCTTAACCGGCACAAAGCGCGCTCTTGGCCACGCCTCCGCCACTCCTAGCGGCATAAGCTCAATGAAGCGCACGGACAAAGGGTCAGCATACGTAAGCGCGGCAAAGTCAGCTAATTCATCGTCGTTGATGCCGCCGATAACCACGCAGTTTATTTTTACCGGGGTAAGCCCCGCCTGCATGGCCGCAGCAACCCCAGCTAGCACCTCGCTTAATTCTCCCCCGCGTGTCAGATAGCGATAGCGATCCGGACGCAGTGAGTCTAGGCTGACATTCACGCGCGTTAGCCCCGCCTGCTTTAGGTTCGCGGCCTTTGCCAAGAGCAGATGCCCGTTTGTAGTCAGCGTGACTTCCGTCACATCAGCCAAGTTGCGCAAAGCAGCAATTAGTTCCGGCAGATCCGGTCTAAGCAGTGGCTCTCCGCCCGTCAAGCGCACACGGCGAATGCCAAGATCAACGGCCACGCTTACTAGGAACACGAGGTCGCAGAAGTCCATAGTGCTCTGTTGTTGCGGCTGCCCTTCCTTAGAGCAGTAACGGCAGCGCAGATTGCAATCCGGGGTCAGAGAAAGCCTGAGATAGTCGATAGTTCTACCCTGTGCATCACGCATGGCTTCGCCACACTACCTGACCCGAAGTGCCGGTATCATACCCTGGGAGACCTAACTGCGCCATCTGCTCGATAAAACGACGCGACCCAAGCACGCTAAGGAGCGCCACCACGCGCTCATCCTTAAGCAACGCGCTTGGCAACAAGAGATCGTAGTTCTCAAGGCACAAGGGGATGAAGCTTAGGCCAAAAGCCCCCGCCGCCGCCTTAATGCCAAGCCCCACCTCTGCCTCTTTCGCGCTTACTGCACAGGCAACCGCAAGGTGAGTGGTCTCCTCGCGCTCGTAGCCCGCGATTGCGCTTGGGTCTATGCCTTCCCGCCGTAAGTGATAGTCAAGGAGCACACGCGTACCGGAGCCGCTTTGGCGGTTTACGAAATTGTAGCGACACAGGTCGCGCCAAGATGTGATTTCCCTCGCCAAACCGGGCCTCACCATGAAGCCCTGCCAGCGCTTCACGACGTTGACTAAGAGCATATCTCGGTCGGGCATCAGCCGCTTGATAATAGGGATATTATAGACTCCGGTTTCTTCATCCAAGAGATGCGTGGTTGCGCAGTGACAGAGATTGCGGCTTAGAGCCATCAACCCCGCCAGACTGCCTACATGGCTGGAAGCGAAACTGCAGTTATGCTTGGTTTTCAAAATATCAGCGAGCACATCGAGAATCACGTCGTGGCTGCCGATGCACACCAAACGTGAGGCAATTTCAGTCCACGGACGCCATAGCTTGACCGCGACCTCCTCACCTTCAGCAAAGCCCTCCGTAGTGTGGGGAACACGCACATAACCGTCTGCCTTGACCAGCGAAGTAACTGCTCCTGCACCCCTCCCGAGCGGGGTTACAATCGTGCGCTCATTTACCTGCCCTACTTGTACACGTACAAACTCCTCTACGCCAAAGCCCGATACCAGACGTCGACTTAGCACGCCACCTATAGTCGGCTCTTGTGGCAACGGTTGACGGAAGCGAGCAAAGACAAGTGGCTTTACGAGCATATGCAGGCACAATGCCGCGCTGACCGGGTACCCCGGCAGCCCAAACACCGGGATACCTCCTATGCGCCCCACCAACACAGGCTTGCCGGGTCGCATAGCCACACCGTGAAACAGCAGTTCGCCTAGCTCCGCCACTACGTCGGCCGTATGGTCCCCGCGCCCCGTGGAGGTGCCGGCAATAACCAGCACTAAGTCTCCCGCGCACAGAGCTCGCTTTATCGCCTCGGCCAGCAAGGCGCGGTCATCCCTAACCGGTGCGGTTACTAGGCAATCAACGCCCCACTCCTTAAGCGTAGCCGCGATAATGCTGGAGTTAAACTCCACAATCTCGCCGGCCCTAAGTGTTGCCCCATATACTGGGGCAATCAGCTCGTCCCCTGTAGGTATTACAACTGCGTGCATCTTCCCTAACACAGATAGTTCCAGTACTCCTGCTGCCAACATAGCACCAATATCCACCGCAGTAATCTGGTGGTAGCGGGGCAAGAGGAGGTCGGTCGCCACGATGTCCTCCCCCACCGGCCGCACGTGCTGCCAAGCAGGCACGGCGAGCTCAATCAGGGCTTCATCCCCTTCGAGCACGACCTGCTCAATCATGATCACGGCATCTCGACCTTCCGGCAAAGCGTCCCCTGTGTCCACCGGCACATACCCCTGCCCTAGCCGGAGCCTAATAGGTCGCCCGGGTCTCGCCCCTTTAGTGTCACCGGCCCGCACGGCAATGCCATCCATAGCAGCGGAAGCATAGTGCGGTGAAGACATCTTGGCGAAAACCGGCTGCGCTGTAACTCTACCCAACGCTGCTTGTGCCGGGACTATTTCCTCCCGCATTACCCCGCCAAACTCTGCTATAATCCGGCGCTCTGCCTCGGATAGGGAAATGCTCTGCAAGAAATGTTGCCGCACCTAATCACCTCCAAATTTCTACGGCTATGCGTGCTCCGGCGTTTAGACCTTCGCATTCCTCCGGCAGGGTAAGTAGTCCTTGCGCAAGCGAGAGCACTTGTATAGCTGCCGATTTCGCCGATAACGGCGCGGCAACTCCATGCTCCAAACTTACCGGTATAAAGTCCCTTCGGCCGGGAACGCTCGACACCGCCCGGCTGAGCAAGGCTATGCTCTCCCACTCTGCAGGGGGGACAAACCCTGCTGCTTGGCAGAGGAGAGGCCAGGCCACTTTGTGAGCAATGACAGCGCAGGAGAGGGGGTGTCCCGGAAGACCCACGACTAACTTGCCGGAGGCAATCGCCAACACGGTTGGTTTCCCTGGCTTCACCGCTAACCCATGCACTAAGACTTCTGCCGACGGTAACCGCAGTATGGCCTTAGTGGTGAAATCTAAAACTCCGGCTGAGCTCCCGCCCGACAGCACCAGAGCATCACACTCGGCGAGACCGCGAGCTAAGGCCTCTGCAAGCCACGCTTCGTCGTCGCGGATGATGCCTAAGTACACGGGGGTAAGGCCGCGACTCGCAAAAAAGGAGGTGAGATATGGAGAATTACAGTCCCTGATTTGCCCCGCCTGCGGCACCCGCTCGAGGGGAACCACTTCATCCCCGGTCGCTATAATGCCAACCTTAAACGACTTTACACGGACGCTGGTTACCCCCTGTGTAGCCAACACCGCAATACTAGAGGGCGACAGACATTGGCCTGCGGCAACTAGCGTCGTCCCTTCTTCTACATCTTCTCCTACATCCATAACGTTTTCGCCGGGAGCAACCGGGCGCGTTACCATAATGGTGTCGGAATGTACCTGTTCGGCATACTCCTGCATAACGACGGCATCGTAGGGGGGCGAAATCGGCGCGCCAGTGAGCACTGCCAAACACCCTTGCGCGTCTGGTCTCGCAAGGCTAAGCAGTGCGGGAAGAGCTTCGCTAGCCCCGGTGGTGACTCGCGCCACTACAGCGAAGCCATCCATGGTCGAGCGCCGAAAATGCGGCACAGGCCAAGACGCCAAGACAGGCTCCGCAGCAAATCGCCCGGCAGCGTGAGCTAGAGGCAATAGTTCCGTAGAACAGCGCGGAGTAAGCACAGAGCCCACTTTTGCCAGCGCCTCGTCTAACCTGATGATGTTCCTTAACAATCTGATAGGCGCACACTCCCTTTGAATAGATATTTTCGACAAACGACCATGCATTCCTGCCGTGCAACCGCCGACAAAAAAACAGGGCCGAATGACCCTGCTGCCTAGCGTCTTGCGGTTAGCATTTTCTCGGCCTTAGCGATAGCCAGTCTGACCATGTCGCCTGTGTCTCGGGTAGACACTGCTCCCCAACCCCCGTTGCGCACGGTTTCGGCAAACCCTAACTCCTGCGCGAGCTGCATCTTCAGCTGCTCAGACATCACTTTTCGTCTGCGTGCCATCTACTATCACCCCTTTGCCGCGATAGACGCCAGCACTTATACTCTTTGAAAAAGAGGCGCTTGCTATGTAGTTTGCCACCATGCAAAATATAGAAGATGGACGAAAGGAGACATGAACTTGAACAAAGCGGCAATTTTCGATCTTGACGGCACTTTGTGGGACGCAACCACGGTTGCCCTGCCTGCATTTCGCAGCGTACTCGCGAGACTTAAGCTCCCTGCTGTGTCTGACAGCCGATTAGCGTTAACTCTTGGCTATCCCCTCCCAGAAATTTGGCGGATGCTGTTGCCTAGTGACCAACTGCACCTTGCAGACGAGGCGGACAAGCTAATGGAAGAGACCGAGGCCGCGCTGCTCGCCGCAGGGCATGGCGCCCCATTCGTAGAAGTGGTGGATACGCTCTTGCTCATCCGTCAGCGCGGCTTTTTAACCTTTATTTGCAGCAATTGCCAACCACATTACCTGAGCTTCACGCCAGACAGGCTTGGCCTCGCTTACCTTTTCGATGCGCGATACTGCGCCGGACAGTTTCAGGGACTGACAAAAGTTGAGATTGTAGCTCTGATTAAAGAGCGCCACGCCATAGAGTGCGGCTTTATGGTCGGAGACCGTTTTCACGACGTGGAAGCTGGCCTAGCCAATGGACTTACTACAGTGGGGTGCTTGTTTGGCACAGGCACACGCGAGGAACTTAAGCAAGCGCATCATCTCATTGACAGTTTCGGCGAATTGAAGCGGCTCGTGACTTAATTGCCGGCTTGCTCCCGCCTGCTGCTATACTTGCCGCACCTGTCGCCCCAGTGTGCGACAGCCTTGTCGTCCATAATGAACGATACAACCTCGCAGAGGTGACCACAACCGCTGCAGGGAGTAGTGTGAGTGCGGCACAGGGCTTCCGCCACTGCAAAGCCGCGAAAAGCGCTTGGCCCTTTAACCCCCTGGGCCAGATAGCAGGCCCCGAGCGCCCCCATAACATTGTAATGTGGCGGGACAAATATCGGCATGTTCAAGCTTTCCTCAAAGGCTTTTCTGATGCCAGCATTCGCTGCCACCCCGCCTTGAAAAACTACAGGTGCCACAATGGCCTTCCCTTTACCGACATTATTGAGGTAATTGCGGACCAAGGCTTCGCAGAGACCAGCCACAATATCTGCCAGAGAGTGCCCGACTTGCTGCTTATGGATCATGTCCGATTCCGCAAATACCGCACACCTACCCGCAATGCGGGTGGGTTTTGTCGCTTGCCAAGTGGTGGTAGAGTTGGCGGTGGAGTTGGTGGTGGCGGAGGTGGCGAAGGTGGAGGGGATGCGGGCGAGCAGCTTGGTAGGCGGACAAAAAGTGTAGTCCTGCTTCGTTGCCCAGACCGGCCTCCAGAAGCAGTTCCCCAATATTGACAAAGCTATAGTCTAGGCAGAGATGCGCCTCATTAAGATACACCGCGTGTGTCTCGCGCACGTACGCGAAGTTCCCGAAAGAGACCTGCGCCAAAGACAACACACGCTCGCCCTCTAGGTTGCCAGCAAACTTCTCTGCTCGCGTGAGCGCCTCTTCCGCGTGCCGCAGTAGGGCGCGCAGTGCTTCGCCCTTTCGCACAAGTCGTCCGCGCGATAATGTCCCTTAAGCCGCCGGTTTCTTGGCGATTCCACATAAATGTCCCCCCTTCACTTACCCGGTGTCCGGGCCTGCTGCATGACGCGAAACACCTCCGCTGCCATGCTGCATCATATGAAGAGGACGCCGGAGTGGTGAATGATCCTTAGAACTCCGCCTCCCAGGAATAGATGGCCCCATGCCTAAAGGGAGCAGTATCTTCCGTAGCGAGAGAGCCTAGGGTGACACTGATAGACATGTCAGTTTGGCCTCTGCGCACGCTTAGGACGATTCTTTGCCCGGGGGGGTGCCGCTCCAGCTCGGTTCTAAGCTCTAGTAGGGTACGAATAGGCCGGTCGTTAAGTGTACGGAGGATGTCCCCTACCTGTAGACCCGCCAACGCTGCAGGAGAACGCGGCGCAAGTTCAACCACCGTCAGGCCCCGCGCGGTAGGAATGTTGAGCCCCGCAAAGGGGGACTCCTCCACTACTACGCCTAGGAAGGGGCGAACAATGCCGCGGTCAGTAAACCTCGCTAAGATATCCCGCACGAGATTTATCGGGAGGGCGAACCCGAGTCCTTCGACACCTTCCGCCACTACCTTAGATGACGTAATGCCAATCACCTGTCCGCTGAAATTCACCAGCGGGCCGCCGCTGTTACCACGGTTAATGGCGGCATCCGTCTGCAGCAGCGGGTAGGCGCTCCGGTCAGCCCTGTTTAGCCCGCTGATTACACCAGCCGTAACCGTGTTCCTTAGCCCTAACGATAGCGGATTGCCAATAGCGATGACCGGCTGACCAACGACTACTTGGTCAGAGTCGCCAAAGTTTGCCGCCACGAGGTCAACAGCTTCCGTTACCCTCACTACAGCCACGTCTGACAGGTAGTCGTAGTTTCGTAATTCTGCTCGCAGGGCTCTCCCATCATGCAGGATCACCAGCAAGCTAGTGGTATTGGCACCGCGCGTCTTAACCACATGGGTGTTTGTGAGGATTGAGCCGTCTGCGGACATCACCACGCCTGTGCCTTGACCTATGACTGCCCTGCCCCCTGGAAACACCTGCGTCGCGATAATGCCTACTACGCTGCGCTGCACGGCGGTGACTACTTTGGCGGGCGAGATAGTGGCCTCGCGCAATGCGGCAACCTCACGACTGAGTTGCTCCAAGTCCGACCGTAGACGCGCGAGCTCTGCTTGCAGCACCGGGTCGGGCAGAGCCACTCGCGGTTGGGAGGCGACAGTCACCCGGAAGGTCTGCTCGTCCCATTCGACCTGCGCGCCTAGCGCCTGCGCCACAAAACGCAGGGGAACAAACGTCCGCCCGTCGGCAACATGAGCCGGTACGTCAGACAGAACTTCTTGATTGTCTACCAGTACGCGCACTACTGGGTAGCCGCGATATACTCCCCATGGCGCAGCGACTGAGCTTGCGCTGAGTGGGAAGAGGACTAGCGCGACGGCTACTGCAATGCTTAGGGCTTTCCTCACACTTTTCCCTCCTGCTCTCCTGTACTGCGGCTATTCTCCGCTAAGCGCCGTGACTGAGAATAGTATATGGCTATACCCGCGCCGATTAACACCAGGCTTATTAGTTGGGCGGCCCGCAGCGGACCGACCATTAAGCTGTCCACTCGCAGTGCCTCTATCCAGAAACGCCCGATTGAGTAGCCAATGGCGTACATGGCGGCAATCTGTCCATGGAACTTCTTGCGCTTTAGCATCCACAGCAAAAGCGCAAACACAGCTAAGTTCCACAGCGACTCATAGAGAAAAGTTGGGTGTCGATACTCCCCGGCGATGAACATCGCCCACGGCCCGGTAGTAGGATATCCGTAAGCCTCTTCGTTAAAGTAGTTCCCCCAGCGCCCGATGGCTTGCGCCAAAATAAGACTCGATGCCGCGATATCCGCCCAGTGCCAAAAGTTCACGCGGCGATAGCGCGTATAGAGAACTCCCGCCAATACACCACCGAAAATACCGCCGTGGATAGCTAGCCCACCTTCGCGGAAATTTAGTATACTAGGGAGGTTAGCCGCGTAGTAAGACCAGTTGAACATGACAAAGAATAAGCGCGAGCCAAGTAAGCCCGCTGGCACGGCGAACAATATCATGTCAAGGAACCAGTCGGCGTTTTCTCCTTGACGACGTACCTCGCGCCAAGCCAACAAAATGCCGAGCACCATGCCCAGGGTAATCAGTAATCCATACCAACGAATGGCCAGCCCAAAAACGTAGAATGCCACTGGATCCATCTAATATCACTCCCGCACGACTTCTTCCTTTACACCACTGTTCACGTGGTCACCGCCCTAATCCCCCTGCGCGCAAATCGCAGGGATGGGGATGTGTTGTCCCCAGTGTTGCGTGTCCCCTACTCCTACAAATATATGTTACTGTTTAGGCACAGCATTAGCAAGTGAAACAGATTGACCCCTGCAAACCTTCACACTAAGGGAGCGATGACGCATGACGCATGTTCCGCAGAACAAAGCGGCACGGGCCGTAGCTACTGTGAGCATGGCCACTAATTTAGCTTTGACCCTAGCCAAAGCTATCGTCGGCATACTCACGGGGAGCACGGCCGTCATGGCCGATGCAGCACACTCGGCATCGGATATTTTCGGCACGGCCGTCGTGCTGGTAGGCCTTCAAATCGGTGGTTCCCCGCCTGACAAAACACATCATTACGGACACGCCAAGCTTGAGTCTGTCGCCGCCAAGGTTGTAGCTCTAGTCTTAGTGGGCACGGCTGTAGGTCTTTGCTTAAATGCCATCGCAGTTTTACGCGCAGGCCAAGTTGATACTCCCGGGCACCTAGCGATTTGGGTCACGATCCTTTCCATGATCGTCAAAGATCGCCTCTACCGTTACGTCCTCCACGCTAGCCGACGACTAGAGAGCACGGCTTTACAGGCCGAAGCGCTTAATCACCGCGGGGACGCGGGAGCTTCCCTCGCTGTGCTGGTCGGAGTGGTCGGGGCGTACCTTGGCTACCCCATACTTGATCCCTTAGCGGGCATCCTGGTAGCCGTGCTGATTGCCAATATGGGAGTGCGGCTCTATGTTCAGTCGGTCCGTGAGCTCATCGACGAAGCGCCAAGTGAGCAAGTGCTCGCACAGATTAGGCAGGTGGCACTTGGCACTGCGGGTGTAATTTCAATCACAGAGGTTAAAGCACGCAGGGCAGGCTCTCTAGTGCTCGTGGACCTAAAGCTTTGTGTCAACCGCTTCTTAACGGTTGGGCAAGGGCACCACATCGCCAGCCACGCCAAGCATAACATTCTCGAGCAAGTAGCCTCTGTGACCAACGTGCTAGTACACGTCAATCCCTGTCATCACGTGCAGTCAGTTGACGAAGTGCCAGACTGCGAATCCTGTAGCGACCATACCGGCATATGAATCTCGTCCTGTTGGGAAGAATAAGGGGAAACGCAAGCGACAAGTGAATCTTAGATTCACATGGAGGCGACCCCGTGACGAAACGCCGACTGCGCAAACCCTTACAGCTTTCCCGACTCCTGCGCGAGCATGGCCAAGAAAGTCCAAACAACACTGAGCTAGACCTAAAAGTCCCCCCACCCCACGCCGTGGAGGAGGAGAGGGATGAGCCGTTAGTCTCGTCGCTCGAACTAAACGTCAGCCTGCTCAAGCGTCGCTTAGGGGGAAGCGACGATGTAGTGTTTAGGGATTTCCGGATTGGCAATGCTTCGGCTTTGCGGGCTGCCGTGGTCTTTATTGACGGCCTTACGAACAAGGACCAACTGCAGCGGGATCTCCTTACCCCGCTGATGATCTTTGCCCAACACACGGAGCAAGCGGAGTCTAACTCGGGTTTAAGAGGCTTCGCCGCATTGAAAAACCACTTGCTTACCGTAATGGAGGTCAAAGATGTCAGCACAGTACGTGAATGTGTTCTGGCCGTGCTTTCGGCTGATGCCGTGTTGCTTTTAGACAAGAGCAACACGGCACTAGTTATTGGCGCGAGAACTTGGGAACATCGACCCATCATGGAGGCCGTTACCGAGAGAGGGGTGCGCGGCCCCATAAGCGCTAACTTAAGCATTGACATCCGTGTACCATGTATCTTAGACTAATACTATGAGTAA
>QLUB01000049.1 GCA_018725205.1 candidate division NPL-UPA2 bacterium | reverse complement strand
AAAATCCCGGCGAATTATAACGTGTTGACGTTGATCCCAAAGGCATCCAGAATTTCCCTCTGCGACTTGCTCGCTTCTGTTATTATGTCGCGGTATTTACCTTGGTAGTGGATCCGGGTAAGCGACTCTAATTCACCCAGCAGTAGTCGGGGGGAATAGCGACCGGAGAGAGACTTTTCCCTCAGCGTTTTGTGGATTTGGCTCAGCAGAATCGCAGCAATGAACTGCAAGAAGATTCGCGCAGTCATCTTCCCTGAGTTGTGGACACGTAGGCGCTTCATATCTAGATGATTTTTCATGTCATCAAACAGTTTCTCGATCCCGTCTTTGTTTCGGTAGATAGCCAATGCCTCGATTGCATCCATCTTACGGGATGTCAGAATCGCGAAAAAGCCGGCGTATCGGTTGCGGAAGGCCTGGATGGCCTTGTCATTGTATTCGACTTGTCGGCCACGGACAGGCGTGTTCTTAACAATGAAGTACTGCTCATAGTCCCGTTCATGGGCTTTGTTGAGTGAATCTGTATCTAGCTCGTTCTTGCATATTAGCAAGTGCTTGATCAACTGCTCAAAATCGTCTGCCGCCTTATGGGAATTGTAGAAGACATGCAGGTAGCAGCGCCTTCCGTTTTCAGGCCACTGCGATTGTCGGGTGTGCATATACAAGCTGGTATCATCCAGTTGCCGATAACCCCGAGGGCTGTGCAGGGCATCCTGACAACCGTCAATCACCTCGCGCACCCACTTGCGGTTGGATGGAACTCCGATGATGAAATGGTAGCGACGTTTGAACAGCTCGGTAATATTGCTCTGACTGTAAAACCCCCGGTCCATCACTAGATCCATGGTCGGGAAATCAAGCTTGTCAAACCCCTCCAGTAGCTTGGTGATGGTGCTAACGTCACTAATGGAGCCGGGAAGAACACGAAAGATGACAGGAAGCTTAGTCTTTTGCCCATATACCATGGCCAGATTAACCTGAGGCAATGGTTCCCCATCCCTGTTATAGCCGTAACGGACATACTCATTGAGTTCGGAATAGGAAGATACCGATGTAATGTCATAACACAGTAAATCTTTCTCGCTGACCTCGCAAATCCAACGTTTGAAGAAGCTCTGAAGCTCATCTTCTGTAATGTTTTGCAACAACTCGCTGACCCGCTGGCTAGCGTGTGATGCTGTTGACGGTACATGATGGTTGCGACACCAGGCATCAGCGTGTACAAGTGCGTCTCCGGTGCACACCAGAAAGAACGCTAGGGTCACAAGTTGCTCCCACTTCTCCGGGAACGCATACTTCAGTGTTTTGGTCAGTCTTGTTTCCCGAGCAATCTTGTCAAGGAGCAGGGTGGGTCCGATAACGGAAGTAGAAGCCGTTACAGCTACCGATGAGAGCTCTTCGCTCCGACGACGCTTGGATGGAATCAGTTCGCCCGTTTCGGGGTCAAGCTTGCCAATGCAGACCTGCTTGTTACGCATCTGTTTCCGTTCCTTGTCCCAATACTCTCCAGTAATCTCATAGACGTATGTAACTCCAGTAGCCTTCTTGTGGTGGTAGACCAATCTTCCCATCTGCACTCCCCCTACACGTTATATTATAACGTGTAATTGGAGCCAAGAACAGGGCTTTCGCTAACAAATATCTAACATTATCAAGGGCCTGGGCAAACATCGACCCTAACACGTTATAATATTGCGGGAGTTAAGGTAGTATTTGACGCTTACTTTCATCCGGCCTATCTTTTCGTATCCGCACAATTCGTCACGAATGCAAGGCTCAAGAAACGCCGAGGACGCGAACGCCGGGGACGGTTCTTTGAAGCAAAAGGCTCCGTCCCTACTGCTTCACCAGGTGATGGGGGTTTGGTTAGTTGCTTCTAGGAAGGTGTTGGCGCGGGAAAAGTGGCGGCAGCCAAAGAAGCCGCGATGGGCGGAGAGAGGACTTGGGTGTGGGGCTCTAAGCACCAAATGGTGAGGGTTGGTCACGAGCCTGCCTTTAGTTTGAGCATAGTTCCCCCACAAGAGAAAAACTACAGGCTGGGGCTTCTCGTTTAGCAGCTCCACCACGCGGTCGGTAAACTGCTCCCATCCCCTCTCTGCGTGCGAGGCCGCGGCGTTGGCGCGCACTGTTAGCACCGCGTTAAGCAAGAGCACTCCCTGCTTGGCCCATGCTTCCAAGCAGCCGTGATTGGGCGGCTCGCAGCGCAGGTCAGCCTGCAACTCCTGCAAAATGTTCCGCAGCGAAGGCGGCAGTGGCACCAGAACGGGGACGGAAAACGCGAATCCATGGGCCTGCCCGTCGCCATGGTATGGGTCTTGCCCCAGCAAAACGACCTTTGTCGCTTGAAAGGAGGTAACCCGCAAAGCCGCGTAGATTTCAACGGCGGGTGGAAAGACCGTCGTCTGACGGTACTCCTGCTGGAGAAACGACCTTAAGCGCAAATAATAGTCCTTCGAAAACTCCTCCTGCAGCAGCTTATCCCAGTCATTTCCAAACTTAAGCATGTGTGTGCACACCTTTCGCTTGACAAGCCCTATGTTTAACCTATCATAAAGAGCAGATGCATTCTAGGAGAGAGGTGAATTGTTTGCAGAAACACCATGCGATAGGAATCTGCCTTGGTGCCTCCAACATTAAGGTAGTAGTGGGTAAAAGTGACGCCGGGGTATTCTCGCCGCTGCAGGAAATTGTCGCGCCACACAGCGGCAATGCCCGCAGTGTCCTGCAAGAGCTGTTGACAGGGATCGTCACGCCGGAGTCCCGATTGGCGGTCACAGGGCATAAGTTGAAGGATCACGTACGCCTGCCTAGCATCTCCGAGCTTGAGGCGACCGAATTGGCGCTCGCCTACCTAAGGCATTCGTTCCCTGCGGTAGACGCAATCGTCAGCGCTGGCGGCGAAAACGTGATTGCCTATGAGCTAGACAAAGAGCACAAGGTCATAGCAGTACATACAGGCAACAAGTGCGCCTCAGGCACGGGAGAGTTTTTTTTACAACAGATTCGCCGCATGAACCTAAACCCCGCGGAGGCTCAAGCCCTAGCCGCTGCCGGGCAAGACGCACCATACAAGATTTCGGCGCGTTGCTCGGTGTTCAGTAAAAGTGACTGCACCCACGCCCTCAACAAAGGCACCCCCAAGGAACGCGTAGTGGCAGGCTTGTGTCATATGGTGGCGACAAAGATTGCCGAATTACTGAAGAGCGCAGGCGCAAAGCATGTCCTCTTGGCGGGTGGAACGGCCAAGAACCAAGCCGTAATTGACCACTTAACGAGGGATGGCTTTGTCGTCTCGACGGTGGGGTTCGGGGAAACACTGGAGGCCTTAGGCGCAGCCCTCTGGGCGGTCGACAACGGAGGCAAAGTCGAGCAAGACGGCCTATTTGTTGCGGGCGCTTCGGCCTTTGAATTTCTCGTGCCGCTCGCCGACTACGGTGACCAAGTCATCTTCAAGGATCACGCTTGGGGGCAGGCGAACGAAAATGACATCTGCATACTGGGGGTAGATGCCGGGTCTACTACCACCAAGGCTGTCATCATGCGTGTGCGCGACCAAGCCATTGTGGCAGGTGCCTACTTGCGCACCAATGGCGACCCTATTGCTGCATCGCGGGAGTGCTACCGCAGCCTCGCGGCACAGGTACCTGCGGGAGTAAAGATTATTGGCCTTGGCGTCACCGGCTCTGGCAGGCAAATTGTCGGGTTACATGCCCAAACGACAGGTATCGTCAACGAGATTATCGCCCATAACACTGCTGCCGTCTACTTCGACCCTGAAGTCGACACCATCTTTGAAATCGGCGGGCAAGACGCAAAGTACACCTATACTGCCGGCGGGGTGCCGGTGGACTACGCCATGAACGAAGCCTGCTCGGCGGGCACAGGCTCTTTTCTAGAAGAAGCAGCCCGCGAGTCGCTCTCTATCGCCACGGAAGAGATTGCTGCTTACGCCTTAAAAGGCCAGAGACCGCCTAATTTTAACGACCAGTGCGCCGCTTTTATCGGCAGCGATGTTAAGACATCCATTCAAGAAGGCATCTCTAACGACGACATCGCCGCCGGGCTGGTGTACGCAATTTGCCTAAACTACCTTAACCGCGTCAAGGGCAGCCGCAAAGTCGGCAACAAGATTTTCATGCAAGGTGGCGTCTGCTACAACCGTGCTGTTCCGCTGGCTATGGCCGCCCTCACCAAGCGCAAAATTGTCGTCCCTCCAGACCCTGGTCTGATGGGTGCATTTGGCGTGGCGCTTGAGGTTCAGTCGAAGATCAGAAATGAGCTCCTGGCACTGGGAGACTTTAGCCTCGAGCAGTTGGCTGAGCGAAATGTCGCCTATGGGCGCCCCTTTGTCTGTCAAGGGGGAGCTATACGCTGCGACCGCAAATGCAAAATTGCCCTTATCTCGATTGACGGGCAGGCATATCCCTTTGGCGGTGCCTGCAACAAATACTATAACGAGCGCGTAAAACAGCACCCGGACGTGGCGGCGCTGGACTTAGTAGCTACCCGCGAAGAACTGCTGTATAACCGCCCGCTGTGCCCGGAAAAGCCAAACAGTAAGACCGTAGGTGTAAGTACCGCCCTGATGACGGCCAACCTCTACCCGCTCTACCACGCCTTCTTAACTCGCCTTGGCTTTAGCATAGTGCTAGGTGACGAGTTAGACGCCACAGGTATTGAACGTCGGCGAGCGCCCTTCTGTTACCCCGTAGATATGGCGCACGGGTTGTTTATGAACCTCGTGTCTAAGGCACCAGACTATATTTTACTGCCGCATGTGCGCGCAACTCCAGTGGTGAAGGGGGCCTTACCCAGCACTACCTGCCCGCTGATTCAGGGTGAACCCTATGTGCTGCGCCGCACCTTTCTGGCTGAGCTCAAGGGGATTCATCTGCTAACGCCGGTACTGAATATGCCCCATTCCTACAGCGAGGCAGAAGATGCTTTTCTCGAGGTAGGCAAAGCACTCGGGGCCACAGAATTGGCTGCGCGCGAAGCCTTTCTCGCTGCGGTTAGAGCGCAGGACCAGTTTTTAGCAGAGCTAAGGCGCATGGGTCGGGCGGCACTAGAGAGGGCGGCAACATTACAGCGGCCGACGGTAGTGCTATTTGGGCGAGCATACAATGCGCTCGCGGCCATGGCCAATATGGGAATCCCGGGCAAGTTTGCTTCGCGCGGCATCTTGACACTGCCCTTTGATTGCCTCGATACCGACAGTGAGCCGGCTGTGGCCAGTATGCACTGGGCTGCAGGTCAGAGTATCCTCAAAGCTGCACAGAAGATTAAAGACATGCCCAACATCTTTGGCTGCTTTATTACTAACTTTAGCTGCGGCCCTGACTCCTTTGTGCTTAGCTTTTTTCGCGACGAAATGGGAGACAAGCCGTCCTTGACGCTTGAGCTTGACAGCCATACAGCGGATGCGGGGATCGACACGCGCATCGAGGCGTTTCTCGATATCGCGCAGAGGCATATGCAAAAAGCGAAGCGAGGCGAGACGGCGGCGACACAACCTGTGTTTAGGCCCGCCGAGACGCTACTTGGCCGACAAAGGCGACGCTACCGCACTTCGCAGGGAGAAGAAGTTCCGCTTGACGACGGCCGCGTGAGGCTCCTCATCCCCTCCATGGGTGAGTTCGGGGTTCGCCTGATGGCGGCAACCTTCCGCTATGCCGGCATTAACGCCATCCCCCTGCCTCCCCCAAGTGACGTCGACCTGCAGCGCGGCAAAGAGTATTCAACCTGTAAAGAGTGCCTGCCCCTAATGCTAACCATGGGCTCACTCTACAACTACCTTGACAAGCGAGACGAGAAAGAGCTCACCATTTACTTTATGCCAAGTACGGGCGGCAGCTGCCGCTTTGCCCAATACAGCGTGCTCACGCGCAATCTAATTCACAAGCAGCGCATCGAAAACCTTGCTGTCATGTCCCTCACTTCCCAGAACAGCTACGGCGGGCTCGGCATAGGGTTTACCCTACGCGGGCTCTGGGCAGCGACTATTTCTGACGTCTACGACGAAATTCGGGCTGCGGCCATCACTTTGGCCAAAGACAAAGCTGTAGCACAGGCAGTGCTTGCACAAGCAGAGGCGCTGCTAGAGGAAGCCATAGCCACCGCTACTTGGACAGGCATAAAAAAAGCACTCGTGGCCTCTGTCGCCTTGCTTAAGTCGATTCCGCTCCACACGTCGCTCGCTGCGGCACCTAAGGTTGCCATCATTGGCGAAATCTACGTGCGCCGCGACGGTTTCTCGCAGCGCTACCTCGTGGAACAACTTGCCGAAAAAGGCGTAGTGGCCTTAATGGCACCGATTGCGGAATGGGTCTATTACACCAACTATCTCGCCAAACACGGTCTACGCGGCAAGACAAACTTGCTGAAGCGCATTAGCTGTAGCGGGAAAGCTTGGGCGATGGAGCACTACGAGAAGGCGATTAAGGACATTCTCGTGGAGTCAGGACTCTATGACTACCATTTACTAGACATCAGTCATCTAATCGAAAGTGTGTCCGATTTGATTAACCCCGAGCTAACCGGCGAAGCCATTCTCACCCTTTCCTGCGCCTTAAACGACATTATCGACCGCGTCGACGGGGTTGTTTCCATCGGCCCCTTTGGCTGTATGCCCGCGCGCATTGCCGAGGCCATGATTAAGCAGACTATCGACGTGGAGAAGCCGCGCATCACTTCCGACCAAGACTTAACGCGTGAGATTATGGCCAAACACCCGCATTTGCCGTTTATCAGCATTGAGAGCGACGGTAGCCCCTTCCCGCCGGTAGTTGCCGCTTCCCTCGAGAGTTTTGTACTGCAAAGTAAGCGCGTGCACAGGACGCGTCACCAGCGTCACACCCGAGCATAGGTGCCGATCGCGCCTTGTCCTAAGCCGTTTACGCGCGGTTTAAGAACAACCTGTGGTGCTGCCGCAGTCTAGGCACACTTTGCATGTGCCGTTTAGGACCATGCGAAAGCTAGAGCAGTGGTGGCAAATGGCGTGGTAAAGCTTGATGCCGTTAGCCTTCGCCTGCGTGATCATGTCTGTCGTCGTGAAAACCTCTGGCTTTACCTGTACCCGCGAAAAGTCGCCTAGCTCTATTTCAATTACTTTGGAAATAAGGTCGGAGATTGAGCTCGCGAACTTAATATGTGGGTGCCGGCAGACAAGGCCATGCGGCTCATATTTCTGACCGCGTAGCATACGGGCTATATTCTCGGCGGGGATGTTGTACTGGAGCATCACCGAGATAGTCTTGGACAACGAGTTAAGCAATCCCGTGATTAAACTGCCCTCACGGTCGGTTGTCATATAGATCTCGGCAATGCGCCCCTCCGGGTTCCGGTTGACGGTAATGTACAGCTTCACGTCCTCGATTTGCGCGGCATGCGTGCGCCCAGCTCTAATGCCAGTCAGCTTTTCTCTTTGGGATGCTGGTCCGGCTGGTGCATGCGCTACCAACTTGGCCTGCGCGGTGCGGGCAAAGGCCAGCAATGCTTCATAGGTGAGATTCTCTAGGTCGCCGTCACTGTTAACTTGGTCTAGCCGACTGTTTAGCGGCTGGGCAGCCTTGGAGCCGTCGCGGTACAGCGCAATGCCCTTGACACCCAGCCGCCAAGCCATCATATGTACAGCTTTAAAGTCCTCTACCGTCGCTTCGCGCGGCAGGTTTACGGTCTTGGATATGGCTCCGGAGATAAGCGGCGAGAGCGTCGCCACCATCTCTACATGCCCACTCGGCGCGATGTAGCGTGTGCCGCTGCCATTGGCAACTGCGGTGTCAAAAACAGCCAGGTGTTCGTCCTTAAGGTGAGGCGCGCCTTCGATTTTTCCGTCTGCGAGCCTGCCTTCTGATTGCCGCCCAATATAGGCCAGAATATCGCCCACTTGGTCAGGGGTGTAGCCGAGGTTTTGCAGGGCCACGCCGATCACCGGATTAACCAGCGTCATCATTCCCCCGCCCACCAGCTTCTTATAGACGACATGCGAGAAAAAGGGCTCAATTGATGTGGCTGCGCAATCCATGGCCAAAGAAATTGTGCCGGTTGGAGCGACGACGGAGACCTGCGCGTTGCGGTATCCGTGCGTGGCACCAAGGCGAATGGCCTCGCGCCAACTCTCCTTAAGCGCCAAAGAGATTTCCTCGTGCCCCATGGTTACGAGCAGCACATGGTCAACTTCTAACGGCTCATAATGCAAGTCCTCATAACCATCGTCGAGAGCCCCCGCCACCCGCGCATGATTGCGGATAACGCGCAGCGTGCTGTCTTGGTTAAGGGCATACTTTGCAAACGGCCCTACCGCACTTGCCATCAGCGCAGACACTCGGTAACTCTCGCCGGTAACTATGCCTAATAGCGCCGCGCTCAAACTGCGAGCCTCCGGCGAGTCATAAGGTAGCCCCAGCGCCATAAGTAGCGCGGCCAGATTCGCGACGCCAAGCCCCGTAGCCCGAAACATATATGTGCGCCGCGCAATGTCTTCTGTCGGGAACTGCCCCCACACAATCGAAGCCTCGAGCACGAGCTGGTTTAGGGCGATCATATGGCGCAGTCCCGCGAGGTCGAACTTACCGGTGCGCGGGTCGTAGAAGCGATACAGGTTCAGCGACGACAAATTGCAGCTAGTGTCATCCAGAAACGCATACTCGCCGCAAGGGTTAGTCGAGTTAAGCCGATTGTGCGGGGCATTAAACTCGCCGTCTTCGCCTGCCGGACAAGTATGCCAGGCATTAAAGGTATCCGTGAACTGCGGGGCAGGGTCAGCCACATAACAGGCCGCATCGTTAAAGAGCTCCCACAAGTGGGCAACCGGCACTTCGCGGTTTGCGCTCGGGTCTACGCGTCCTTTGAGTAGAATCGTCTGCGCTGGGTCCTCGGGGAGCCGCAGCACTTTGCGCATGAAGTCATCCGTCAAGCGGATAGAGTTATTAGAGTTCTGGCCGGACACCGTCTCGTAGGCCTCGCCGTCGATATCGGCGGAATAGCCCATTTTGGCGAGTGCGCGCACCTTGTCTTCTTCGTGCGCCTTCCAGACAATAAAGGCCTCGATCTCTGGGTGGTCAATGTCTAGACACACCATTTTGGCGGCGCGCCGCGTTGTGCCGCCGGATTTTATGCCGCCTGCGTTGCGATCTAGCCCCTTAAGAAAACTCATCAGACCCGAGGACACCCCTCCGCCCGAAAGCCTTTCGCCAATGGCGCGCAGCGGCGAAAAATTCGTGCCAGTGCCCGAGCCACCCTTAAACAGCTTAGTCTCGGTCACGTAATGCTCGGAGATCGAGTTCTTACCCATTAGTCTGTCTTCAATGGACAAGATAAAGCAAGCCGAAGCCTGCGTGCGCGTGTAGTTATCGGGCGAGGCCACGACTTTATCTTGCTGGTGATCGTAGTAAAATAAATCGTTAGGATTACCAGTGATGCCATAAGCTAGGGCTAGCCCGGTGTTAAACCACTGCGGCGAGTTAGGCGCAAACATTTGGCTTAACAGGCCGTAAGCAACCTCGTCATAAAAAATCTGGCGCTCTCCCTCGCCTAAGATGCCTTCCTCTACCAGCGCTGCGCTCCAAAACGCGGACATGCGATGCACCACTTGGCGCAATGACGTCTCGTGGCCGTTTTCCTCGCCTACACCGGCTTTGCGAAAGTACTTCGACGCGATTATGTCAACTGCATTCTGCGAGTAATGCGCGGGAAACCAAAGCCCGCGCATATCCGTCAGCACCTTGCCGCTCTTATGGTCTTTTAACAGCACATCCCGCGCCGACCAGTCAAACAAGTCGTAGACCGTTTTATCGCTCGCACCCTCTAGTGCAGTGGTGTAGTAGCGCTTTACAATTGGTGTGCTCTCTGTCATCAGTGCGCCTCCTTGCTACTGCTTCTCTGGCCTTAGTCTATATATTGTAGCATAGGGCGGGGCTGACTACTATATGCTGTGGAGAGTTATTGTCGCGCGGCAGGAATTAGGGGCACGGCATGCCGTGCCCGCACCTGATTATGCGCCTGTCTTGTCAAACAGAATCAGCGCTACATACTCTAAATCCTTGTCCCCGACGTTCTCGATAAAGTGCGACTCGCCGTCGACGGTGAGCAGTGCATCGCCAGCATGGAGGATGGTCTCTGCGCCGTTGTCGCTGACTTTGGCAGTGCCTGATAGTATGTAATAGACTTCGAGTTCGCCCTCGTGCTTGTGCCAGCCGACGGAACATCCAGGGGCGAGTTTGCTGCGGGAGAAGAGTCTGCCTGTGCCGTAGGCATGGTCTTTGTCCAAGAAATGGGTATTGCGCAGGACGCCCTTGCCGCCAAAGCGTTCGCTGTGCTCGGTGGTCAACATATCGGCCCGTCGTGTAATCATCCGGTCAACTCCCTTTTTTGTGTTTCGCCTGCAGTAGTTAACACCGCTTGCTCACCTATAAGTTACCACACATGCTGCCGGTATGCTATAGTTATCGTCCCTATTTGCGGATCGGGGTTTGTTACGCGACCTTGGCTCTGGCTGGTTTAGGGCTTAGTGGTTGGCGACGCGAAGTGTCTGGCTACTAGGAGCGAAAGTGGACGGGCAGCTGTATAAGGAATCAGCACAATTAGCAAAAACATCAGCCAGGCTATCTCCACGTCAAGGAACAACCTGAGCCGCAATGCGATTAGGTATGTCATCATCATCAGGCACCCCGCCAACGTCGCATAAATGTGTAACGGGTATCGCCCTATGCTTTGCCCGGGGTGCCTTTGCGCACTAAAGCCCCAAAAGCCCCAGGTTCGCCTGCCATTACTCACGTTGTCAGCAACACCTTGCATCTCCCTGAGCAACACTCTTACATGCAGGCCATTCAACAGGGCGAGCACAAGCGTTGCCGGGACGAAGACGATGAGCACCACCAGCATGGCGCGATCAGCACGCGGTGAAGCCGGATTACCCCACGGCAAAGGGAGATCTCCCCAGGCTAAGTGTGCGGGAACGATATAGCTGAGAAAAAAGATACAGAGCAGAGAGAGTAAGACAAATTGGACTCCAGACACCTCTGCCGCGTTGATCATCTTGTTGCCTGCTTTAGCCAGCGATTGCGCCCTGTTGATGATGAGCGCGTGCGACAGAACATAAGGCAAGCCAAACGAACTGAACAGCAGCAAGCTCCACTGCCCAAACGAATACGCTGCCCCAAGCAAGAGCCAAAACACGGCCTGCCTAGGAAGACTTGCGGACACTTCTTCTGTTTCTAGGCGGATGTCGCGGAAAATAGAGCGAGGCGTACCGTGGCGCATTGGGTTCCAGCCCAGAGTATTTAATTCTGTGGGCACCTCTGTTGACCCAAGCAAGCCAACACCCGCACGCCAGATGTAGGCAACAGGCGATATACCGTGACCAGTGAGGACAAAGCAGACTTCATCGCCATAGAAGTTAGCGTACATGTCGATATCAGCTATGGCGTGGTAGTCGTCTGGACGCAACGCACGCAGGTCAATAATGTTTGCCTGACCCGTAAGGAGATCTTTCACCACCAGTGTAGTGCGCGAACTGTAGGCAAGCAGACGAGTGTCAACCCGTTCGCTACTCGGAACATGGAGGTTAATGAAAGTGGGTAGAAATGTGAGCTCTTCTCTCTCGCGCTGACTGAGCAGGCCTCGCCTTACTAAGAACCACGCAAGCCCCTCGCCCCAGCTTCGGTTCCTGCCATGATGGTGGGCCCATTCCCCTTCACCCAAACCCCTAGCCTGCAAATGCATCTGAAAATCGCCCTCTAGAGGGCTGACGAGTCCGGTGTGCAATTCCCAGGCGAATGACTTAGCCTGGCCTAGGGCGCGATCCCCCAGGAAGGAAAAGAGTATTGCACCTTGCTCGGGGTCGGCAGCTATCCTCAATTCAGCGTTAGTTAAAGCAGCTACGCTTGGCAGCTCAGCCAATTGGACTGCAAACTTGCTGTTGTCAAGCCGGTCAATTATAGTCAGCGTTTGCGCGTTGGCAAAGGCAATGAAACGCGGGAAACTCGGCCCCCACACCGGCCTCTCTAAATAGTACGGCAACATGGGTAGAGCAACTTCATCCGCTCCCTTGACTGTGCGCACGTGGTACTCCACTCTGCCACCCCACCAAGTAGCCCGAAAAAAGTCGCTCCCAACATATACCGGACTCCAAACCGCCGGCGGACCTATACCAAAGGAGGTAGTCCTGACTAAGTCTCGTGGGACAAGGTGAGCTGCAGCCTCAAGGTCCGCTTCGCTCTGGACTTCTATTGCCGCCCGCTCCTGCCCGAGGCTAGGCAACAGGTGAACCAAAGCCAGTAAATCGCTTATATTCAACAGTCCCGTAAAAGTGTCAATCAAGTAAGCCCCACCCAGTGGCAATACCGACCTTATCGTTCGACCTGTGCCCCTCAACTGCACGATTCGCTCAAGCGAGAGCCCCCATCCCGACACAACAGTGTGACTTCTCTGGGAAAGCCTGGTTGCAGCGCGAGAGAATCTACTTGATGTATCGCCATAAAAAGCGGCGTTAATTACTAACGTTGGATACCGATCATCTAGTTTGCCTGCATCGAGCAACTGCTGAAAAATAACCTCTAAGGCATGGATGTCTAGCTCCATTTGGGCAATGATTGGTGCTATATTGCCTGCCCCAGCCTCATGCTCGATCACCATCAACACCCTGCCCCGCTGGCTGACCAGCAGGGCCGGATGTATGTCCCTTATCTGCGTAGAATACCCAACATTAGGCACCGACAACAAGAGCAACCCCACACACAACACCAAAGCAATCCAGCGTCTCATCATAGCTACTGCATGGACCTTGGCAGTTGGCGCGCTTCACGCTGCTCAAT
>QLUB01000048.1 GCA_018725205.1 candidate division NPL-UPA2 bacterium | reverse complement strand
GTTAACGTAGGGACAATCGGTCACATTGACCACGGTAAGACCACGACGACCGCAGCTCTGACGAGTATTATCTCTACTACTGGCGGCGCGGAGAAAGTGACCTACGATCAGATTGACAAGGCTCCCGAGGAAAAGGCCCGCGGCATCACGATTAACACCGCACACGTCGAGTACGAAACTGCAAAGCGCCACTATGCCCACGTGGACTGCCCCGGGCACGCCGACTATATCAAGAACATGATCACGGGAGCTGCACAGATGGACGGCGCTATTCTCGTAGTGTCGGCGGCAGACGGCCCCATGCCCCAGACCCGCGAGCACATTTTGCTGGCGCGTCAAGTGAACGTGCCCCACATCGTAGTCTGGCTAAACAAGGCGGACATGGTCGACGACCCCGAGCTCTTAGAGTTAGTGGAGATGGAAGTACGCGATTTGCTTACCACGTACGGTTATCCCGGTGACGACACCCCCATCGTGGCAGGCTCCGGTCTTAAGGCCCTAGAGTGCGGCTGCGGCAAGCGCGACTGCGAATGGTGCGGCAAGCTGTGGAAGCTGATGGACGCAGTCGACGATTACATTCCCACGCCAATCCGCGAAACCGAGAAGCCCTTCCTAATGCCCGTGGAAGACGTTTTCACGATTACCGGTCGCGGCACTGTGGCCACTGGGCGTGTTGACCGCGGCGTGATTAAGGTATCGGACGAAGTGGAGATCGTAGGTTTCACCGAGAAGCCACGCAAGACCGTCTGCACCGGCGTAGAAATGTTTCGCAAGCTGCTTGACCAAGCGCAAGCCGGCGACAACGTAGGTTTGCTCCTGCGCGGCGTAGACCGTAAGGACATTGAGCGCGGGCAGGTGTTAGCAAAGCCCGGTACGATTAAGCCCCACACCAAGTTCAAGGGCGAAGTCTATGTATTGTCGCAAGAAGAAGGCGGTCGTCACAAGCCCTTCTTTGACGGATACCGTCCGCAGTTTTACTTCCGCACCACCGACGTAACCGGCATCCTGCATTTGCCTGCCGGGGTAGAGATGGTTATGCCCGGCGACAACATTACCATGACGATTGAGCTTATCACTACGATTGCAATGGAGCCCGGCGTGCGCTTTGCGATACGCGAAGGCGGCCGCACAGTCGGTGCGGGTGTGGTTACGGAGATTATTGAGTAGGTGGGTTGACGGTTGACGGTTGACGGTTGACAGCGGAAAGCCACCAGCGACGAGCGACCCACATGGCCTCAAAAGAAACACTGCGCACAACGCAGTGTTTTTCCTTGACACAGGTATGTCCCTGTGATAGCTTTTATGGGGTAACCGTTTTTAGGCGCTATTATAGCAGGAGGTGGGACTAATGCGTGTAGGTATTACGATAGCCTGCGGGGAGTGCAAGCAGCGCAACTACCGTACTACTAAGAATAAAAAGACCAACACGGAACGCTTGGAGATGAAAAAGTACTGCAAGTTCTGTAAAACTCACACCGCGCACCGTGAAACAAAGTAGGTGAAGGCATGAAGTTTTGGCAGAAGACTGTAGAAAAGTTTCACGAACTCACCAAGTTCTTGCGCGAAGTCCGCGGGGAAATGCGCAAGGTAGTGTGGCCCACTAGGCAACAGACTGTCAACTACACTCTGGTGGTAGTTGCAGCCGTGATTCTGGTGGCAGGTCTTATTTCCATTACGGACGCCGCCTTTGGCGCTGTTGTCCGGCGTATGCTCGGTATCTAGGACCCCAGTTAGTTTCTCGGGAGGTTCCCGTCGAAGGAGGGCAGGGGCGCTATCGTCGATAGGGCCCTGAGAAAGTTATGGCAAAGAAATGGTACGTGGTGCACACTTATTCAGGGTACGAGAATAAGGTGAAAGCCAATCTGGAAAAGCGGGTTCAATCCATGGAAATGGAGGACAAGATTTTCCGTGTACTAGTCCCGATGGAGGACGAACTGGAGACTGGCCGAGACGGCAAAAAGAAACTGGTCAAGAAAAAAGTTTTCCCGGGCTATGTGATTGTGGAAATGATCGTAACCGACGATTCTTGGTACGTGGTGAGAAACACACCAGGCGTAACAGGTTTTGTGGGTTCTGGCACCAAGCCGACACCGCTCGAAGACAGCGAGGTCAAGGCGATCTTGCGCTCCATGGGGGTAGAAGAACCTAGGATTCGCCATGATTTTTCACTCGGCGAGTCTGTGCGCATCGGCGAGGGGCCATTCCATGGTTTTGTGGGGCCCATTGAGGAGATTATCGCCGACCGACAGAAGCTAAGAGTAAAGGTGAACATGTTTGGACGCGAGACACCCGTGGAATTGAACTTCACGCAAGTTCAGAAATTGTAGAACCCTAATTTAGGGAGAGGGAGGTGGACGTAGTTGGCTAAGAAACTCGTTAAAGTTGTCAAACTGCAAATTCCTGCTGGCAAAGCAACGCCTGCTCCACCGGTTGGACCTGCCCTAGGTCAAGCTGGTATTAACATCATGGGCTTTGTCAAGGAGTTTAACGAACGCACGGCGCAACAAGTGGGCTTGATTATTCCGGTAGAGGTGTCTGTTTTTCATGACAGATCTTTTACTTTCATACTCAAGACCCCGCCAGCCGCTGTACTGCTAAAGAAGGCGGCGGGCGTTGAATCTGGCTCTGGCGAACCGAACAAGAAAAAGGTCGCCAAGGTAACCCGCGCTAAGGTGCGTGAGATTGCCCAATTGAAGATGCCTGACCTTAATGCTGCGACTATTGACGCAGCTGTGCGCATGGTCGAAGGCACTGCACGCAGCATGGGCATAGAGGTTATCGACTAAGACAAGGACCCGCGTGGGAGGGGCTATTCCCGCTATTACCACTGGAGGTGAAGGGCATGCCTAAAAGAGGCAAGAAGTATTTGGAGGCAGCTAAGCTTTTCGATCGCACGGTTTTCTATGATCCGAGCGAGGCTGTTACACTCGCAAGAAAAAGCGCTACTGCCAAGTTTGACGAGACGATCGAAATTGCGGTAAGACTTGGTGTCAACCCAAAACACGCCGACCAACAAGTGCGCGGCGCTGTTGTGCTGCCTCACGGCACCGGCAAGACCGTGCGTGTCTTGGTTTTTGCCAAGGGCGACAAGGCGCGCGAAGCGGAGAACGCCGGTGCGGATGTAGTTGGTGCAGAGGACATCATCGCAAAGATACAAAACGAGAATTGGGTAGACTTTGACGTCGCCATCGCTACCCCCGACATTATGGGGCAGGTTGGCCGCCTAGGCAGGATTCTCGGCCCGAAGGGACTCATGCCTAACCCCAAAGTAGGCACAGTCACCTTTGATGTGGCCAAGGCGATTCGCGACGTGAAGGCAGGTAAGATTGAGTACCGCGTCGATAAGGCGGGAATCGTCCATGCCCCCATCGGCAAGGCCAGCTTTACCGAGGAGAAGCTTATGGGTAACTTCGTGGCGCTACTTGAGGCCCTTGTTAAGGCTAAGCCTAGCGCAGCCAAAGGCGTATATGTGCGTAGCGTAACTCTTTCCTCAACCATGGGTCCCGGCGTGCGCGTAAATGCCGCTCGCGCAGCGACTGTGGGGGTAGCTGTGCAGTAGGTGGCGTTGGCCGCTATCCGCTGTCCGCTGTACGTTGACAATGCTGTCCGCTCGTGTTAACTTAATAAGGCTAATTCCGCTCAAGACAGTAGGTACGTAGTTTAAACGCCGTAGGCGGCCTACCGAGGTGGAAATGTATGCTGTACTCTCAGTATGCCTTTCCCTCATGCGGGAAGGCATTTTCTTATTCGGAAGCTGGAGGAGGTGTAGAATTTGGGTATTCGTGAAGAAAAAGCGCAAGTAGTTAAGGAGTTTGTCGATAAACTGAGCGCCAACAGGGGCGCGGTGTTCATTGATTACCGCGGGATTTCCGTGGCCAAGGACACTGAGTTGCGCGCAAAGCTGCGTAAGGCCGGTATCGAGTATCGTGTGGTGAAGAACACGCTGTTTCTACGTGCCGCTAATGAAGTTGGCACTAAGGGACTGGACCGGTATCTAGAGGGTCCGACGGCAGTCGCCCTAAGTGCCGATTCCGTAACCCCGGCGAGAGTCCTCACCGAATGGATAAAGACTAACAAGATGCTGGAGATCAAAGGCGGTATCTATGAGGGAAAAGCCTTTGATCCAGCGGGTGTCGCTGCTATTGCTGCCTTGCCCTCGCGCGAGGTTATGCTTAGCAGTGTGTTAGGGACGCTGCTTGCGCCGTTGTCTGCTTTTGCGGGCGTCGTAGACGCGATACGTAGGCAAAAGGAAGAAGTGACCAGTAACTAAAGGGATCGTAAGGAGGTAAACAAATGAGTAAAGCACAGATTATCGAGATGGTTAAGAGCATGACTGTTCTTGAGCTCTCGGAACTGGTAAAGGCGCTAGAGACCGAATTTGGCGTAACCGCTGCCGCTCCGATGGCTGCCATGCCGCAGGCAGGTGCCGCAGCACCTGTAGCTGAAGTGGTTGAAGAACAGACCGAGTTCACCGTTATCCTGGCGAGCACAGGCGAAAAGAAGATCAATGTTATTAAAGTGGTGCGCGAAATCACCGGACTTGGTCTGGTGGAAGCTAAGGCGCTTGTTGACGGCGCTCCAAAGCCGGTTAAGGAAAACATCAGCAAAGAAGACGCTGCCAAAATCAAAGCTAAGCTGGTTGATGCCGGCGCTACTGTCGAAATTAAATAGCTGTGTGTCAGTGAGGGGACGCGCTGTAATTCGGCGGGTCCTTCTTCTTTTTGCGTGCAGAATTTCTGCAGACTCCTTGACGCACTGCCACATGCTGTGTTAACATGTTAAATCGTCACGCAGTATGCCGCACGGCATACGTTTAGACTGCACGAAGCTGGGTAGAATAGTTTGGTAGTCTCAGCCAAGGGGGTACTGCCCCTTTTTTGGCTTGTCGGCTATAGTGTCCTAGGGTGAAATCTCGGCAAGAGGGTGAAGCGTTTAATGGTTAAGGCCAACGCGGAAGGCAGGCGGCAGCGGGTCCGGTTCGGTCGCATTGAAGAGGTTTTAGGGGTACCTAATCTCATCGAGATCCAGAGGCAATCATTTGACTGGTTTGTTAATGAAGGGCTGGCCGAAACATTCCGGGATATCTCTCCCATTCAAGACTTTACTGGCAATCTCGTTTTGGAGTTTATTGACCATCACTTTAGCGAACCTAAGTTTTCATTAGATGAATTCAGGGAGAAAGACTCTACTTTCTCGGCCCCTCTGCGCGTGAAGGTGCGCCTAGTCAACAAGGAGACAGGCGAAGTGAAAGAGCAAGAGGTCTTCATGGGCGATTTTCCGCTGATGACCGAGAACGGCACTTTCATTTATAACGGCGCAGAGCGCGTCGTTGTTAGTCAATTGGTGCGCTCACCCGGGGTCTACTACCATGAAACGATGGAGGCCACCGGGTACAAGGTATTCACTTCGACACTTATCCCCAACCGCGGTGCATGGCTGGAAATGGAAACAGACGCCAATGACGTAGTGTGGGCGCGGGTCGACCGCACGCGCAAAATTCCCATCACGGTGCTGTTAAGGGCGCTAGGGCTTGGCACCAACCAGGCAATCCTGCAGGCACTCGGTGAGGATGCAATGCTTCGCACTACGTTTGACCGTGACAGCACGAGCACTATGGAAGAAGGACTCATAGAGATATACAAACGCCTGCGCCCGGGAGAACCGCCTACGGTGGACAGCGCCAAGGCGCTGTTGCACTCGCTCTTTTTTGACCCTCGCCGCTATGACCTAGCCCACGTGGGGCGTTATAAGCTCAACAAGAAGTTGAGCCTGAGGCGCCGCGTGCCGGGTCGCATTGCCGCCGAGACGGTAGTCGCGCCTGAGACCATCTACCAGACTGAAGCTGGCGAAAGCGGAAGAGAGCGCGTCACCTTAGGGGGCGTACTTGTAGCTGCCGGCGAAGTGATAGTGCAGCGGGGCGAAAAGGTTACGCGCGAAATAGCAGAACGCCTAGAGCAGGCTGGAGTCAACGAGCTCATGGTGCAGGCAGAACGCACCGGCCAGACTCTCATCCGCGGCAACGGGCTCCGCCGCGAGACTTGGCAGTCGCGCATTCGAGGTGGGAAGCTAACGGCAAATGTCCTCAATAAATCCGGAGAAATTGTCCTGTGGTCGGGGACCGAACTGGGCAGCGAAGAAGTCGAGATTCTAGAGCGGGCAGTTGCCGCCGATTCGCTGGTTGAGCGCGAAGTGCGCATCCTGTTGCGCCGCCAAGATAGGACTGCCGTCCTCGCACATCGTTTCGTGCCGCCTGCGGAGAAGCATGTGACCAGAGACGACATCTACAGCGCCGTCAACTACCTGCTAGCTCTTTTAGAGGGCATAGGCAAAGTTGACGACATTGACCACCTTGGCAATCGACGACTCCGCTCTGTGGGCGAGCTGCTGCAAAACGCTTTCCGCATCGGGCTGTCACGCATGGAGCGTGTGGTTAAAGAGCGCATGACTATACAAGATGTCGATGTCATCACCCCTCAGGCGCTAATTAACATTCGCCCGGTGGTCGCTTCTATTAAGGAGTTCTTTGGCTCAAGTCAATTATCGCAGTTTATGGATCAAACTAACCCTCTCGCTGAACTAGCCCACAAACGCCGTCTTAGCGCACTAGGCCCCGGGGGCTTAAGCCGCGAGCGCGCCGGAGTGGAAGTGCGTGACGTGCACTTTTCGCATTACGGGCGCATCTGCCCGATTGAGACGCCAGAAGGTCCAAACGTGGGGCTTATAGGTAATCTATCCACCTATGCGCGCGTAAACAAGTATGGCTTTATCGAGACCCCCTACCGCATCGTCAAACAGGTCGAAGAGAATACGCTGGTGTTCCCAAGTGTAGAGTATCTCACGGCGGACGAAGAAGATGACTTTGTCATTGCGCAGGCTAACGCTGAGTTAGAGGATATGCCTGGGGCAGATCAAGGAGTCAGTCGTTTTGCCGTAGCCCGCACGACCGTGCGTCACCGCCACCAGATTAAGGTAGTTCCCGTGAGCGAAGTACACTATATGGACGTCTCACCTAAACAAGTATTTAGCGTGCCCACTATTTTGATTCCTTTCTTAGAGCACGATGAAGCTGGCAGAGCTTTGATGGGCGCGAACATGATGAAACAGGCTGTGCCTCTCCTCTGTCCTGAAGCCCCACTTGTAGGCACCGGTATGGAGTATAAGGCTGCTATTGACTCGGGCTCGGTTGTCTTGGCCCGTCGTGCCGGTAAGGTGAAGCGCGTCGGTGCCAAGAGCATCGCTGTACAGACTGCAGACGGTAGTGTGGATACCTACAAGCTGATGAAGTTTGTACGCAGCAACCAAGGCACGTGCATTAACCAGCGCCCGGTTGTGGCGAAGGGTCAAATGCTGGCAGAGCGTGAACTCATCGCGGACGGACCGGCCACCAGTGAGGGCGAGATTGCGCTAGGACGGAATGTGCTGTGCGCGTTTATGCCTTGGGGCGGTTACAACTTTGAGGATGCCATCTTGATTAGCGAGCGTCTAGTGCGCGAGGACGTCTTTACCTCTATTCACATTGAGGAATACGAGGCCGAGGCGCGCGATACGAAGCTGGGCCCGGAGGAGATCACATCAGACATCCCTAACGTCGGTGACGACATGTTGCGCGATCTTGATGACCGCGGTATTGTGCGCATCGGCGCTGAGGTACGCACAGGGGACATTCTCGTTGGCAAGGTTACGCCTAAGGGCGAGACGGAGTTGACTGCGGAGGAACGGTTGCTGCGCGCAATCTTTGGTGAGAAGGCGCGCGAAGTCAGAGATACGTCAGCGCGCGTACCGCATGGTGAGTCCGGACGGGTGGTAGACGTTAAGGTTTTCTCGCGGGCGAACAACGATGAACTAGCGCCGGGCGTTAATATGCTGGTGCGTGTATATGTAGCGCAGAAGCGCAAAATATCCGAAGGCGACAAGATGGCTGGACGGCATGGCAATAAGGGCGTCATTGCCTGTATCTTGCCTGACGAAGACCTGCCTTTCTTACCGGATGGGCGGTCGGTAGACATTGTCTTAAACCCCTTAGGTGTCCCTAGCCGTATGAACATAGGGCAGGTGCTAGAGACCCACCTTGGAATGGCCGCCAAAGCTTTAGGCATTCACGTAGCCAGCCCGGTTTTTGACGGCGGACACGAGAGGGACATACAAGCTTTCTTGAAACAGGCCGGCCTACAGCCGGACGGTAAGACTGTGGTCTATGACGGGCGCTCCGGAGAGGCTTTCGACAATGAAGTTTCAGTCGGGTATGTCTATATGATGAAGCTCTTCCACCTAGTTGACGACAAGATTCACGCGCGTTCCACAGGCCCTTACAGCCTAGTGACACAGCAGCCGCTAGGCGGCAAGGCGCAGTTTGGAGGGCAGCGTTTTGGGGAAATGGAAGTGTGGGCACTAGAGGCATATGGCGCTGCCTACACCCTCCAGGAATTGCTTACGGTTAAGTCTGACGACGTGGTCGGGCGAGTTAAGACCTATGAGGCAATTGTCAAGGGCGAGAACATCCCTGAGCCCGGCGTGCCTGAGTCCTTCAAAGTACTCATTAAGGAATTGCAGAGTCTGTGTATGAATGTGAGAATACTTGACGAGTTCGAACAGGAGATTGAGATGCGCGAACATGACGAGGACATCAATGAGACCCTGCGTGAACTCAAACTGAGCATCGGGGGCGATGAAGAGGAAGGCCGCACCAAACGGCGCAAGATCGAAGTTCCCGAAGAAGCATCAGTTCCGCTTGAGGATGAAGAAGAGGGCGAAGACGAGAACGAAGCTGTTCCGCTTGACCCACGCGAGCTTTCGGCTGTCTTGCGTAAGCGCCTAGTGCCGAAGTCAGTCGGCGATGACGATGCCGAAGAGGACGAGGATTCTGAGGACGAGGATTCTGAGGACGAGGATTCTGAGGACGATCTCGCCGCTTTGTTAGCCAAGAAGTTAGCTCCACTCGGCGTTACTCAGAAGAGCAAGCCGCGCGCTTAGTAGATAAAGGAAGGGAGCGACCGCCTTGTTGGATGTCAACGAGTTTGATTCCATACGCATAAGCCTAGCGTCGCCCGATCAGATCAGGGAGTGGTCAAAAGGCGAAGTAAAGAAGCCTGAGACCATCAACTACCGCACACTGAAACCTGAAAAGGAAGGCTTGTTTTGCGAAAAGATATTTGGTCCCACGAAAGACTGGGAGTGCAACTGCGGTAAGTACAAGCGCGTGCGCTACAAGGGTATCGTCTGCGATCGCTGCGGAGTTGAGGTCACTCGCAGCAAAGTGCGGCGTGAGCGCATGGGGCATATTGAACTGGCAGCCCCCGTCTCGCATATTTGGTATTTCAAAGGCATCCCCAGCCGCATGGGGCTCATTCTTGACATGTCGCCGCGTCTGTTGGAGAAAGTGCTGTACTTCGCCGCTTACGTGGTCTTAGATGCTAAAGGGACTAGCCTCAGCGAGCGGCAGGTTCTCACGGAAGGGGAATACCGTGAGGCCCGCGAGAAATATGGCAATTACTTCCGCGTGGGCATGGGAGCCGAGGCTGTGCGCGAGCTCCTGTCGCGCATTGATTTAGAGTCTTCCGTGAAAGAGCTCAGGGTGGAGTTTAACGAGACCACAGGACAGCGCCGCGTGCGAGCGATTAGGCGCCTTGAAGTTATGGAGTCCTTCCGCAAATCGGGGAATCGCCCCGAATGGATGGTTATGGACGTTGTCCCTGTGATACCGCCGGATTTGCGCCCTATGGTACAACTAGATGGCGGGCGCTTTGCGACCTGCGATTTAAACGACCTTTATCGTCGCGTCATTAACCGCAACAATCGCTTAAAGCGACTCCTAGAGCTTGGCGCGCCTGACATTATCGTGCGCAATGAGAAACGGATGTTGCAGGAAGCAGTTGACGCCCTCATAGATAACGGGCGGCGCGGGAGACCTGTCACGGGACCGGGAAATCGCCCGCTTAAGTCTTTGAGTGACATGCTCAAGGGCAAACAAGGACGCTTTCGGCAAAACCTCTTGGGCAAACGCGTCGATTATTCCGGCCGCTCAGTTATTGTGGCGGGACCGGAGCTGAAACTGTACCAGTGTGGTTTGCCCAAAGAGATGGCCTTAGAGCTGTTCAAGCCATTTGTGATGCGCCAGCTGGTGGCGGAAGGGTTTGCCCAGAATATCAAGAGCGCAAAACGCAAAGTAGAACGCGTAAGCGAAGAAGTATGGGATGTGTTGGAGGAGGTTATTGCCGATCACCCCGTGCTACTTAATCGCGCACCTACTTTACATCGCCTAGGCATCCAAGCTTTTGAGCCGGTATTGGTGGAAGGGCGCGCTATTAAGCTGCACCCGTTAGTATGTACAGCATATAACGCCGACTTTGACGGCGACCAAATGGCGGTGCACGTGCCGCTGTCGGTAGAGGCGCAGGCTGAAGCGCGGCTGCTGCTACTCTCCGCGCATAATCTGCTTAACCCCAAAGACGGGAAGCCCGTAGTCACGCCGACAAAGGATATGGTTCTGGGTGTGTACTACCTGACTACGTTTAACCAGGCCGCTAGGGGAGCGGGCAGCGTCTTTGCCTCTCCGCATGAAGCGCTGATGGCCTATGACGCAGGGGTTATTGACATCAATGCTCCGATTAGAGTGCGCCGTACGGCGAAGCAGGCGGATGGCATTACGGTGTGTAGAGTCGTAGAGGCGACAATTGGGCGCATTATCTTCAATGAAGCGATTCCACAAGATTTAGGATTTGTAGACCGCACGCAGCACGACGCCGTCTGCAGCCTGGAAATCAATCAGCTTGTGCCGCTAAAGGTCTTACGCACGATAGTGGAAAGATGTTACCGCAAGCACGGCAGCTCCGTGACAACGGAAGTGCTGGACAGGATTAAGACACTCGGCTTTGAATATGCTACCAAGTCGGGTATTAGCATCGCCATCGGCGACGTAGTGATTCCTAAAAGCAAGGCCGCCATTGTAGGCGAAGCCGAGAAAGTCGTGGCCAGTATAGAACGGGCCTTTGCGCGCGGCATGATGAATTCGGACGAGAAGTATCAAAACGTCATTGCCGTCTGGAGCGATACGTCGGCAAAAGTACAGCGCGCGTTGCTCGAGGCCATGCCCGCCTTCAACCCGATGTTCATGATGGTGGACGCGGGTGCGAGAGGTAACATCAGCCAGATAACGCAGCTCGGCGGGATGCGCGGCTTGATGAGTGACCCCATGGGGCGCATTATTGAGTTGCCGGTTAAGGCTAATTTCCGCGAAGGGTTGACGGTGCTGGAGTACTTCACGTCCACCCATGGTGCCCGCAAAGGTGCCGCCGATACGGCTATACGTACAGCAGACTCGGGGTATCTTACCCGCCGTCTCGTCGACGTGTCGCAAGACGTCATCATCCGTGAGGAAGACTGCGGAACGAGCGAAGGCATTGTGGTTGAGGCCATCCGCGACGGGCGGCAGACCATTGTGACGCTGGCTGAACGCATTGCCGGACGGATGGCGGCTGAAGACATAGGAGCTCCCGCACATCGCGACCCGCTCACCGGTCAATGGATAGCGCGTCCGCCTGTTCTCGTGCGTGATGGGCATCTCATTGACGAAGACGCAGCACAGACCATCATGTTGTACGGTGCAGTCTTTGCGCCGACGGGCGGCACAGTTGAGCGCAGGGAAGACCGAGAAGAGATTTGTATCCTCGATAAGGCGGGTCAGGTCTCCACCTTTGCCCAGCCGAGTCCGGGAGCGAAATGGCTAGTGCAGAACGGCGATGTAGTAAAGGCTGGTCAACAGCTGACTGAAGGGTTGATTAGGGCCGCGCACATCAGGAACGTGCTGACTTGCAAGAGCAGATACGGCGTGTGCATCAAGTGTTACGGCAAGAACTTGGCCACCGGCGGCATGGTAGAGATGGGTGAAGCTATCGGCATTATTGCCGCGCAGTCCATTGGCGAGCCAGGCACACAGTTGACAATGCGTACTTTCCACACCGGGGGCGTAGCAGGGGACGACATTACGCAGGGCTTGCCGCGTGTAGAAGAGCTGTTTGAAGCAAGGCGCCCTAAGGGCCAAGCTATTATTAGTGAGATCGACGGTACAGCGCGGTTTGTGGAAGCCAAGAAGGGGCGCGAGATTGAGATTAGCGGCCTAGATGGCGAGGTAAAGAGCTATCCTATCAGCTATGGGTCGCGCCTGAAGGTGGCAGAGGGAAACACGGTGCAGGCGGGTGATGAGCTGACCGAAGGTCCTATCAATCCCGCTGACTTACTCGCTATCAAAGGGATTAGGGCAGTGCAAGCCTATGTTCTGCAAGAGGTGCAAAAGGTTTACCGCACCCAGGGCGTAGAGATCAATGACAAACACGTTGAGGTGATCGTTCGTCAAACGCTGCGTAAGGTAAAAGTGGATGATCCGGGCGGCACAGAGCTTCTGCCCGGCGGACTAATCGACGTGATGGATTTTGAAGAAACTAACGCACGCGCTCTCAGGCATGATCTCGAACCAGCTGTCGCGAGGCCTATTTTGCTCGGTATTACCAAGGCCTCCCTTGCCACGGACTCCTTCCTATCTGCAGCCTCGTTCCAAGAAACAACTAGAGTGCTGACAGATGCCGCCATTAAGACAAAAACAGACCCGCTTATCGGGCTTAAGGAGAATGTCATTATTGGCAAACTCATTCCCGCTGGCACAGGAATGGGTAGATACCGCAACATCCGCGTTGTGGTAGCAGGCGCGGAGAGCAACAATTAGTTGTTTAAATATATGCCAAAGTATGCTAAAATAGTGACATGAAAAGTACGTATTCTCCACAGGCGTTTGGACAGCAACTTGCTAGAACGACAAAGACCTTGCAGCGATGGGATCGGGAAGGCATTCTGCCGGCCAAGCGAACACCCACCGGACGGCGCTACTACACACACGAGG
>QLUB01000047.1 GCA_018725205.1 candidate division NPL-UPA2 bacterium | reverse complement strand
CGGCGATAGGACCCGCAGCAACGATAGGCCCAAGCCCAGGAATTGCTATGGCACCGGCACCCAGGGCAAGTCCCGCTAATCCGCCCCAAGCCGCACCCGAAGTTACGCCGTCACCGACGTTGTCTTGCCGCACAGAGGTCTGGCTGTCCCGCAGCGCGCGCACCGCACGCTCAGCTTCACTCTCAGTGCTGAACACGCCGATTGCTGTCCTCTGCATGCTAACCACTCCTCGAATCGTATTGGTACCCGCTAGTAGTGTGTGCCAACGGCAGGCGGTTATGCGCGTGATAACCTAAAATCACAAAACTTTGCGCAAAAAGAAGGACATCTTACGTCGAGATAGAACTTAGCCAATAAATGGACAGCGTGGAGAGAGGCGGTGAGATCATGAATATTACTGATGTGCGCATCCGCAAGGTCAGCAACGAAGGACGAATGAAGGCCATAGTCTCGATAACAATCGAAAACGCCTTCGTCATCCATGATGTGCGCGTTGTCGACGGCAACAACGGGCTGTTTGTGGCCATGCCAAGTCGGAAGACCCCGGCCGGGGAGTTCCGCGACATAGCACATCCCATCAACTCCTCGACGCGGGAGAGAATCCAGAGCGAAGTGCTGGAGGCCTACCGCCGCGAAATCGAGCGTGTCTCCTAGTCGCAAAGCGAGAGTCAAAGTTCGGTAAACTGAAGTTTAGCGCAGCCTGCACTTAGGTTGCGCCTTGTCTTTTGGTGTGAGCGCAGTATAATGGAGGCGATAGTCACCTTGATGCTGAGGGGGGACACTATGGATTTTGGCATTGCCGCCGTTATTTTGGCCGCCGGCGAAGGGAAGCGCATGCGGAGTCAGCTTGTTAAGACGGCGCACAAGGTGGCAGGGGTGCCCATTGTGCGCCATGTGGTAAGAGCCGCTGCGGCGGCCGGCGCGCACACGACCGTCGTGGTTGTTGGCAAAGATGCTGCTCTGGTGCGTGAAGCAGCCGGGCCCGAGTGCCGGTTTGCCGTGCAAGCCGAACGGCTAGGCACGGGCCATGCCTGTCAGCAGGCCGAGCAGGCGCTCGGGGATTTCGTCGGAACTGTCTTGGTACTGTGTGGCGATGCCCCGCTAATTACCCCTGCAACCCTAACTCGCCTGCTTGACGCGCACCACAACCTAGGTGCCTTGGCGACCATCTTGACCGCCCGCCCTAAGGACATTAGGGGGCTAGGGCGTATCAAGCGCGATGACCAAGGCAATTTTCTTGGCATTGTTGAAGAGAGGGACGCCGCAGAGCATGAATTGGCGATTGGAGAAGTAAACGCGGGCTTTTACTGTTTTTCCGCGCGTCACCTTTGGACGGCGTTGGCCAAACTGGACAACTCCAATGCACAAGGGGAGTATTTGCTTACCGACGTTTTTGCCGAGCTTCTAGAGCAAGGGCCCATCGGCACGCTTATCACGCCGTATTGGGAGGAGACCATCGGCATAAACGACCGGGTATGGCTGGCGAAGGCAGAGCGAGCCTGGCAGGAGCGCAAGCAGCTGGAGTTAATGCAGCAAGGGGTTACGATTGTTGCGCCTGAAACTACATACATAGAGGCCGACGTCGAGATTTTGGAGGATACGGTGGTGTGGCCCCACACCCTGCTACGCGGGAGCACACGTATCGGCCGCAACTGCGAAATTGGCCCTAGCAGCGTGATTGATGACAGCACCATCCATGACGACGCGGCGGTGATACACTCGGTGGTGACTGAGTCTTGTGTAGGGCGCGGCGCAAGGGTAGGCCCCTTTGCTCACCTGCGCCCGCAATCGGAGCTCGGCGAACAAGTGCGCATCGGAAACTTCGTCGAGATAAAGAAATCTACAATTGGCGCAGCCGCCAAGGTGTCACACCTTGCTTACGTAGGGGACGCCTGTGTGGGCAAGCGAGCCAATTTGGGTGCGGGCACGATTGTAGTTAATTACGATGGGCAGAACAAACACGAGACGATAATCGGCGACGGCGCATTTGTGGGCTGTAACGCCAATTTAGTGGCCCCGGTTACGATTGGGGAGGACGCTTTTGTCGCGGCCGGGTCAACGATTACCCGCGATGTGCCTCCGGGCGCGTTGGCGGTGAGCCGCGCACGGCAGGAGAACAAAGAGGGATGGGTAAGACGGCGCAAGGCAAGACACATACCCGAGTCCTAGGCCGAAGTTTCCTCGGGCGATAGCTTGTGCTAGAATACAGGTCGACAGCGTAGTAAGGAGTGTGCGTGATGATCGCTTATCCGGATCGGCGACTTAAGATCTTCACCGGTAATGCGAACCCGGCTTTGGCCAAGCAGATAGCTGAACACCTGGGGATACCGTTAGGGCAGGGGCAAGTGATGCGGTTCAGCGACGGCGAGGTGCATGTGCGCATTGAAGAGAGCGTGCGTGGCGCAGACGTATTCGTGGTGCAGCCGACGTCCGCACCCGTCAACGAGCACTTGATGGAACTTCTGATCACCATCGACGCTTTGCGCCGCGCTTCCGCGCGCCGGATTACAGCGGTTATTCCGTATTACGGGTACGCGCGACAAGACAGAAAGACGCGGGCGAGGGACCCCATCACGGCAAAGCTTACAGCTAACCTATTGACTACAGCGGGAGTAGACCGTGTGTTGGCAATGGATTTACACGCGGGGCAAATCCAAGGGTTTTTTGACATCCCGGTAGATCATTTGCCCGGGGTGCCCATCTTAGCGGAATACTTCAAGGGGAAAGGCCTGCAGGACATGCTAGTGGTGTCCCCGGACCTCGGCGGCGTGACCCGCGCGCGTGACCTTGCCAATCGCCTAGGCGTCGACATCGCCATCATCGACAAGCGGCGACCCGAGCCAAATGTAGCCGAGATCATGAATATCATTGGGCGCATCAGGGGCAAGCGTGTGATTATGATCGATGACATCATTGATACCGCCGGCACCATTACCCAAGGGGCAGAGGCGCTGCTTGCGCAAGGCGCTAGCGAAGTATACGCCTGCTGTACCCATGCCGTATTGTCCGGGCCTGCGGTTGCCCGGCTCAGCGCGTCGCCCATTACCGAAGTGGTGATTACCGACACCATTCCCCTACCGACGGACAAGCACATTGCAAAAATCACCGTACTTCCCGTGGCCTCACTTCTTGGGGATGCCATCCTGCGCATCTACGAGGACCTATCGGTTAGCAAGCTCTTTGACTAATTCTAGGCAGCGGGAGGCGCAGGCGTGAAACTAATTGTGGGTCTAGGTAACCCCGGTGCGGAGTATGCCGGCACCCGTCACAACGCCGGATTTGCCGTGGTAGGGGAACTCGCTGCCAAGCACGGCGTGCGTGTGTCAGGGAGGTCGTACCAGTCGCTTATCGGGCGCGGTAAGATTGGCGGCGCTAGCGTCTACTTGCAGCAGCCGCTCACCTACATGAATCGGTGTGGCCAAGCAGTTAAGTCAGCAGTTGTGGCGTTAGAGATTGACCTTAGCGACTTACTAGTTATCAGCGACGATCTCGACTTGCCGCTTGGGAGTCTGCGTATCCGTGCGCAGGGCGGGGCTGGCGGGCAAAAAGGGCTGCAAAGCATTTCCGATTGTCTTGGCACGACGGAGTTCGCGCGACTCCGACTCGGCATAGGGCGGCCCCTCTTTGGGCTTGTCAACGGAGGACTATGTGCTCGGCCGCTTTTGCGGGGACGAAAATACAGTGTTTTCCAGAGCAGTCGAGCGTGCTTTAGAAGTGGTGGAAACTTTCGTGTTGTTGGGTGTGGAAACAGCGGCCAACAGACACAATAACCGTGCTGAATGATGCTTTTATAGCCCACTACGCCCTGGCCGAGGAGCTAGGGCGTATAGAGCTTTGCGGACGACGCGCCAGGCTAATTCGGAGGTGTATCAGTGCAGAGAATAATCAAGGAGTACATAGAGAGCGACAGCTGGTATGACATTGCTCGCGCCGCGAAGGAAGGGCATCGCCATCTGTACATCAGCGGTGCCACACAGCTTGGCAAGGCGCTGCTCATGGGAGTGGCACTAACGCAGTGGAAAGCGCCGCTTCTCATCGTGGCACCCTTGGCCTCGCACGCGGAACGCCTGCGCGCCGACTTGGAGCGTCTCCTTCCTCAGGTTGATGTTGCCGTTTTCCCGGCCGAAGATTCCTTGCTTTACGGCGTCACAGCGCAAAGTCCAGAACTCCTAGGGCAGCGCCTGGCCCTCTTGGCGCGACTCAGTGGCGGAGGGTGCCCGGCGGTGGTTATCACTACGTGGGATGCCCTGCTCATCCGGTTGGTGCCGCCAGATCTCTTTCGCGCTCATTGCCTAAACGTCAGTGTGGGGCAAGCTTTGCGTAGGGACGAGCTTCTGCTGAGCCTAGTCAGCAGCGGATACGAACGGGTAGAACTAGTGGAAGCAATGGGTCAGTTTGCTGTGCGCGGCGGAATTGTCGATGTCTTCCCGCTAAGCGGCCAAGAGCCTATGCGTCTAGAGTTTTTTGGGGACAGCGTAGACTCAATTAGAGTCTACGATTTAACAACACAACGCTCGCAAAGCAGCAAGTCATCCGTTACGCTGCCGCCTGCCGTAGAGGTATTCTGGCCTGAGAGCCAGACTAAAGTGGGTTTAGAGAAGATACAGACCTCGCTCAAAGCTACCCTAGCCCGCCTAGACTCCGAAAGGGGGCGGCAGTTAAAGAGGCATATCGAGTACGATTATGAGCGGTTGCAGAGCGGTGTCGCCTTCCCCGGAAAACCTAGGTACTGGCCGTTCTTTCTTCACGATGCGGCTACTTTGCTCGACTATCTGCCACTCGATACTGTGGTGGTGCTAGATGAACCCACGCGGCTCCTAGAGAAGGCGGAAGGCGCGGCGCATGACCTTAAAGAGCAGTACGCGGCTATGTTAATGAGTGGACAGATTTTGCCCGCACAGCACAAAGCCTTTCTGCAAGATTCCGAGCTTATCCACGCACTGGAGAGGTTTCCTACGGTGATGTTGGCTACCTTACCCAAGCGACCCGCTCGTTTTCGCATTACGGCGCAGCTCACGGTGCTGCAGAAAACTACGCCAAGCTACTACGGCCAGCTCGACCTCCTGCAGAAAGACATACGTAGACTCGCCCACTCCGGCTATCGCTTGCTGCTAACGGCAAGCTCGCCGGAGCGGCAAGCGGAGCTGGTGCGACATCTGCGGGAGTCAAACATCGAGGCCGTGCAGTGGATGGAGGACTCTATTCCACCACGCGGGGTGGTAGCTGTTATCAACGCCGAGCTGGAAGAAGGGCTTGAACTCCCCGACAGCAAACTTATCATCCTGTCCGAGGGAGATATATCAGGCAAGGCGCGTGCCCGCAGGCGGCGCCAACCGAAGGCGGCGGCAGAAGGAGCGCGCCTCCTGTCGCATCGCGACCTTGCCCCGGGGGACTACGTGGTTCACGTGCACCACGGCATCGGCAAGTACTTAGGAATGCGCAGTCTGCAGGTTGGCGGGGTAGAGCGAGACTACATTGAGGTAAACTACAGCGGGGAAGACAAGCTCTATGTCCCAACGGACCAGATGCACTTGATTCAGAAATACGTCGGGGCCGAGGGCAGGGAGCCGAAAGTACACTCCCTTGGCAGTGGTGAATGGGCCAAAACTAAAGTCCGAGTCAAAGAATCAGTGCAGAAGATGGCCAGAGAGCTAGTAGCCCTCTATGCTGAGCGCGCGTCCGTACCGGGATTCGCTTTTGGCCCCGACAAACCTTGGCAAAAGGAAATGGAGGATAACTTTCCTTACGTCGAAACACCGGATCAACTGCGGAGTATCGAAGAAGTCAAGCGAGATATGCAGTCGCCTAAGGTTATGGAGCGGCTACTCTGTGGGGACGTTGGATACGGCAAGACGGAAGTAGCTGTACGCGCAGCCTTCAAGGCCATTCTTGAGGGCAAACAGGTGGCCGTGTTGGTGCCGACGACTATACTAGCGGAGCAGCATTTCCACACTTTCCGCGAGCGATTCGCTGGCTTCCCGATTGAGGTGGCGGTACTTAGTCGCTTTAAGGGGACAATGGGCAACAAGCAGACAGCCAAGCGCATTACGGCGGGGGCGGTAGATTTGGCCATCGGCACACACCGTTTGCTTGGCACGGATGTGCACTTCAAAGATCTTGGCCTTTTGATTATCGACGAAGAGCAGCGCTTTGGCGTGCAACACAAAGAGAAAGTGAAGATGCTAAAGAATGACGTAGACGTCCTCACACTCTCCGCCACACCAATTCCCCGCACGTTGCATATGGCCATGGTGGGGCTTAGAGATGTCAGCGTGATTGAGACCCCACCGGAGGACCGTTACCCGGTGCAGACTTACGTGTGCGAATACCACGACGGCGCGATTAAACACGCGATTGAAAGGGAGCTTGAGCGGGGCGGACAAGTGTATTACGTTCACAATAGAGTGCGTACAATTAAGAGTGCAGCGGCGTATGTGCAGAGCCTTGTGCCAAATGCCCGCATCGCCATTGGTCACGGTCAAATGGGGGAAGAGAAGCTTGAGCGCATTTTCCTTGACTTTCTCGAAGGCGAATATGACATCCTACTTAGTACTACCATCATTGAGTCAGGGCTGGACATTCCCAATGTGAACACCATAATTGTCGAAGAAGCCGATAAATTTGGCCTAGCCCAGCTCTATCAGCTGCGCGGCCGCGTGGGGCGGGCTACGCGCGTTGGCTACAGCTACCTAACCTATCAGCCCGAAAAGAACTTAACCGAAGTAGCGGAGAAACGCCTAAGCGCTTTGCGGGAGTTTACGCAGTTAGGGGCGGGGTTTAAGATTGCGTTGCGGGACCTAGAAATCCGCGGGGCGGGCAATCTCCTAGGGCCGGAGCAACATGGCTTTATGGCGTCTGTAGGCTTTGACTTGTACTGCCAGATGCTAGAGGAAGAGATTCAGAACCTGCGCGGCCTAGAACCGGTCAAGCCTGTAGAGGTGGAAATTAAGCTACCCCTAGACGCGTTCTTTCCAGGGCGATACATTCGCGATTCGCGGCAGAAAGTCGAGATGTACAAGCGTGTGGCCGCCGCGAGAAGCGAAGCCGAACTAGATGACGTTGTAGATGAGCTGATTGACCGTTACGGGGAGACCACCGAGCCGGTAAATAACCTACTTAACGTCGCCCGCCTGAAAGTTATCGCCGGGAAACTAGCTGTCACGAGTATTGTGGGCACCGACCAAGCGATTACGCTTAAACTGTCTCCCGATGCCCGCATTGACGCTAGCGCCATTCTGCGCAGCTTTGCAGAGTACAAGGAGATAGCGGTGGAGAACCACAAAGGCCATGCGCTCATCTGGCGCGGGCACGGCGAGCTGGCGGTACAAGTGCCGCGGCTAATCAAGGCACTACGGCTGTTGTGATGCGGAAATCCTAAGAAGGGACGGAGGTGGCACATTGGGGATCATCAGAGTGAGGAAGTGGATGATCGCAGCTGGGGTCCTCGGCTTGCTCGGGCTCTTGGTGGTGGTTGTCATTAGCCGTTTCTATGTCGCCTACGCCGACGGCTTTATCTCGCGCCGGGAGCTAGATGAACGGCTTAACCACGTGCAATTCGCCTATGACCTGCATACGCGGGGTACGCTGGCTACGGATAAGGCCTATGCAGAGAGCAGCGCGCGTAGCATTCTCGAACAGCTAATCGTGGAGAGGTTTCTCCTGCGCGAAGCTGTCGCCCGCGGCGTGGCGGTAACAGCAGAAGAGCGCACGGCCCACGTGAATGCCGTACGGGAGTGGGTAGTGCAGCAGTATTTTACCGATGACGCGAAAGCGTTTGAGGAAGCGCTTGCCACTTTGGGTCTTGCTGTCGCCGATTTTGACGAGTACGTCGCAGATTCGCTCCTTATCTATCGCTTGCGCAGCCAGCTCTCCGAAGGCATCACTGTCAGCGAAGCTGACGCGCGGGCCTATTTTGAGGCCAATCGACAAGCCTTCAACTTGCCGGAAATGATTCGCTTACGGCATGTGCTTGTGGCGGAGGAAAGAGAGGCAACGGGGCTGCTGCGAAGCCTTCGGGCGGGAGAAGACTTTGCGGCAGTTGCGCGCAAGTTCTCACGCGATATAGTGTCCGCCGAACTCGGCGGCGACCTCAATTGGCGCCGCAGGGGTGAGTTTCCGGAAGCCTTTGAAGCGGCGGCATGGGCTTTGGCGAGGGTGAACGATATCAGCGAGGTTGTCAAAACGGCGCAAGGCTACCACATCATTAGACTCGAGGGTAAACAACCGCTGCGGGAGCGCACCTTTGCCGAAGTGCAGGAGCTTGTCCGCGAGCGCCTCAGGGAAGGGCGAGAAGCAGATTTGTGGGACACCTATCTCGCGGAGCTTAGGCGTCGCTACCGTATCTTTATTTTCAGCCACTAAGAGGCTCGCATAAAAGCCACTAGTGTGCCAAATAATAGGCATGGGCTGTGCAGTCAGCAAGGGAGGGAGGTTGTGCTTTGAAGGCCACTGGTATCGTGCGACGCATTGATGACCTCGGTCGCGTTGTTATACCTAAGGAGATCCGGCGTACTCTGCGCATCAGAGAAGGCGATCCTTTGGAGATATACGTGGACCGCGATGGGGAGATAATTCTCAAAAAGTATTCTCCCATCGGAGAACTAGGAGAATTTGCTAAGGAGTACGCAGACTCGCTCTATGAATCCACGGGACACATCGCTATTATTACCGACCGCGACACAGTAATTGCGGTGTCTGGTGCGCCCAAGAAGGAATTCCTTAACCAGCCCGTGGGCAACCTAGGCGAACAGTCCATGGAAGACAGACGTGGCATTGTACTAAACGCTGAGCCGGGGAGCACGTGTGCTAGTTGCGCTATAGCTCACCCCGATGGAGACTGTCGCTTAACCGCGCAGGTGATTGCCCCGATTATTGCAGATGGACACCCCTTGGGGACAGTGGTGCTTTGTTCGAAGGAACCTAGGATGAGCATGAGCGAAATGGAAACCAAGTTGGTAAATACTGCCGCCGGATTCCTCGCCAAACAAATGCAGGACTAAGAGGCTCTCAGCTAGGGGGGTACTGCAAACACTACGCAGTGCTCCCTCTTTTGTTTGGCTGCGTATGCTATACTTGTCTCGCAGATGCGCACGCAGGCGGCTGTCAGTTGGCTTATGAAGAAGGTGCAGTGTGATTAATGTGGTAGGTCTAGGACCGGGTGACCCCGGTCTTATAGGTCGCGGAGCTTGGGAGCTACTAACTAACCCAAATGTTACGGTTGTTTTGCGCACAGGTCGACATCCGGCTGTGGCGGCACTACGCGAGGCAGGGGTGAACTTTTCGACCTTTGACGTTCTATATGCGGCCGAGAATGAGTTTGCTGCGGTTTATCAGCGGATAGCGGACGCCGTGTTAGCCTTGCCCGGCGAAGTGGTTTACGCCGTACCGGGGAGCCCGTTTGTGGCGGAGGCCACCGTGCCGCTCTTAAGGCAGAGAGCAAAGGAACGGGGCAGAGCTATAGGCATCCTCCCCGCAGTAAGTAGCTTAGAGGCAGTATGCGGCGAACTGGAGCTTGACCCCACTCGCGGCATCATTGTCCAAGATGCCCTTGTGGAAAGTCTCCCTGTCAATCCTCAGTGGGGGCTCTTGCTTACGCAAGTTTCAAGCAGGCTGACTGCGAGCGACCTTAAGCTCAAGCTGCTTCTGGTTTATCCGCCGGAGCACGCAGTGTCCATTGTGCGGGCCGCGGGCCAAACAAGTGCGTCAAGACGAGACGTTTCTCTCGCCGAACTTGACCACAGGGAGTTCACGCACGAAGACACCATCTACATACCTCCCTGCCGGGAGGCCCATCACCTTGGCACTGCCATGGAAGCCTTCTTGAGCCTGTTGGATGTTTTGCAAGGGGAGCACGGCTGTCCGTGGGACCGTGAACAAACCCACCTGAGCTTGCGCCCCTTTCTGATTGAAGAGACCTATGAGGTGCTTGAGGCGATTGAAGACGGCGACTCGGAGGAGTTGACCGAAGAACTGGGCGACCTCCTGTTACAGGTAGTCTTTCACGCACATCTAGCCAGCCGCGAACATCGCTTTGACCTAGTGGACTGCATTCGGTCCATCTCCCGCAAACTCATTCGGCGTCACCCCCACGTTTTCGGCGATGTACAGGTAAGCGGCGCCGATGAGGTGCTCTCGAACTGGCAGCGCATTAAACAGAGCGAAAGAGCTGCGTCAACGCCAGCAGGGCTGCTCGACGGCATTCCCAAAGGGCTACCCGCGTTAGCGCAAGCTTACAAGTTGCAGCAGAAGGCCGAACAGGTTGGGTTTGACTGGCCGACGGTCGAGGGTGCATGGGGGAAGCTTAGTGAAGAAATTGGCGAGCTAGAGGCTGCGGTGGCAAGTAAGGAACAGGCGGAGGTAGTAAGCGAAATGGGGGACGTGTTGTTCTCCTTGGTTAACGTCAGCCGCTTCCTTAAAGTTGACCCGGAGACGGCGTTAAGAGAAGCGTCTCTCCGTTTTAAGCGTAGGTTTGACGAAGTTATGCGTCTGGCACAGGTAAAGGGAATGGACCCTAGGGCATGCGGGCTGGAAAAATTGGACAAGCTATGGGATGAGGTCAAGCGCAGAGGATTCTAAAAAAACCTTGCGGCAAAAGCAGGAGAAACGTAGCAGGCTACAGAACTACCCTTAACACGAATTTTTCTTAAGGGAGGAAGTTGGCAATGAATAAGTCCCAACTCATCGACGCAGTAAAACAACGCACAGACTTCACCAAAAAGGACATCGAGGTTGTAGTAAGCGCGGTCTTTGACAGCATGAGCGAAGCACTGGTAGCAGGCGACAAAGTAGCTATCTCCGAGTTTGGCACCTTCGACGTCAAGCACCGCGCCGAGCGCAAGGGGCGTAACCCCAAAACACAAGAAGAACTCATAGTTCCGGCAAGTAAAGTTCCTAGTTTTAAGCCTTTTAAGACTCTTAAGGAAGCAGTTGACAAATAGAGCGAATGTGCAGGTTCGTACGCGAACCTGCACTGTATTTAAGGAGTGCTTAGTACTACATGAGACTAGACAAATACCTCAAGGTTTCTCGCCTAATTAAGCGACGGACTTTGGCCAAGGACGTAAGTGAGGCAGGCAAAATCGAGGTCAACGGCCGCGTAGCCAAGCCCGCGCATGTCCTTAAAGTCGGGGACATCATCACGCTGCATTTTGGCAGCCGCGTAGTTAAGGCGCGCGTCTTAAGTATTCTCGACTCCACGCGTAAAGCCGACGCCTCTCTGATGTATGAGATTATCGAAGAAGTAAAGGTGCTTTAGGCGAGTTTCAGACGGCCTCCCTGCGGATACTAAGGGTGAACGCAAGGAGGGGACTTTGTTGATTCACACTAGGAAACCGCTGCTGGCGCTGCTTGCATTGGCGGTTATGACGACACTCGCTCTAACTGCCTGCCCTATGCTGCGCCGCCAAGAAGGAGTACCTAGGATACCTGAGGCCATCCGCGCAGAGGACCATAAAGAGCCTACCATTCGGGTGTATATGCACACAACGGGGCAAATTGTTAGCATGGCCTTCGAAGAGTATTTGTTGGGTGTAGTCGCGGCGGAGATGGAGCCGACTTGGCACATCGAAGCGTTGGCCGCGCAAGCCATTGTGGCGAGGACATTTACCTTGGATAAGATTGCGCGGCAAGGCGGCGTGCCCAAACGCAATGCGCATGCCTCTACCGATATCGAGGAGTTTCAAGCGTATAATGCAGAGCGAATTAACGACAACGTGCGGCAGGCCATCCAAATGACCCGCGGCAGGATACTTAGCTATCGCGGCGAGTTCGTGCGCACTTGGTTTCACGCTTACTGCGACGGGCATACCAGCACTGCCGCCGATGGTCTGGCCTTTCGCGAGTTCCCTACGCCTTTCATTACCCCGGTAACCGATATCTGCCCAGAGATTACCCCCGCCGAAGAACGCACGTTTACGGTGACTTTTACGCGCGCGGAGGTAGTGCAGGCACTCCGACAGATTGGGCAGACGCCAGGGGACTTTGCTGAAATAAAGGTCGTGAAGAAGGACCGCGCCGGTCGGGCAGTAACGCTGCGCATTGGGCGGGCGCAAATCTCCGCGCCCGCGTTTCGTATCGCCATTGGCAGCACTAGATTGCGCTCTACCAAGTGGCAGGAAGTAACCGTAGCGGGCGACCGCATTACCTTTCGCGGTAGCGGCTATGGTCACGGTGTGGGATTGTGCCAGTGGGGGACTAAAGCCCGCGCTGAACGCGGGGATGCCCACTCTGCCATCGTCAAGCATTACTTCCCGAAAGCTGAAATGACGTAAATCTGGGAGTAGCCGGTTATCTCTCATCCCTTGCGCGAATATACATGAGAGGCAAGGGAGCAAGGAGGGGAGAATTATGGCAGAGGAGACCTACAATCATCGTGTGATGATCACCAACCGCGAGCAAGCTGTAGTCGAGGGCGTCGTGCATGTAGAGAAGTTTGATGAGGAAGAGATCGTAGTTGAGACGGATCTCGGGATGATGGCCATCCGCGGCGAGGATCTGCACATTAAAGAAATCAGCGTCGACCAAGGGCGCATGGTGGTAGACGGCGCTGTAAGAAGCGTCGACTATCTCGATGACCGCCTTCGGGCTGGTAAGGGCAAGGGGCGGGGGTGGCTTGAACGGATTTTCTCGTAGAGGAACAAGTCGCTCGCCTCGCGGAAATCCTTACGCTAGGGGTCATCCTCGGCGTGACCATCGATCTCTACAGGATAGTTTCTGTCATGCTGAGTCCCGGGAAGTACTTGTCAGCGGTGCTTGACCTTCTCTTTTGGGGGGCTTGGGCTTTGGCGGGCTTTCAGTACCTTTTGGCTAGTTCTGCAGGTGCCCGTGGGTACATGGTGCTAGCGCTAGTCGTGGGCGTATGTGCAGAGCAGATAGCCATTGGGCATTACGTTAGGCGGCTGGG
>QLUB01000046.1 GCA_018725205.1 candidate division NPL-UPA2 bacterium | reverse complement strand
GCAGAGGTGCTGCACTTCGGACAAAATGTGCGAGGAGAAGAATACCGTGACCCCTTTCTTGTTCTCCGCAGCGATTAAATCAAAGAACCGCTTCTGCATTAGCGGGTCAAGCCCACTGGTTGGCTCGTCCAGTAAGAGCAACTGGGGGTCATGCAGCAGTCCTTGCACAATGCCGACTTTCTTTTTGTTGCCGTAGGACAGGTCTTCAATTTTGCGCTGCAAACCTAGCTCCATCACTTCGGCTAACTCATGGATGCGCTTGGTGCAATCTTTCTTATAGAAGCTTGCGGAGTATTTGAGGAGGTCAATCACTTTCATCTGGTCGTAGTAGAAAACTTCCGAAGGCAAGTAGCCGATATTTTGACGAATCTCCTTGCCATACTTAATGCAGTCGCGGTCAAAGATGGTCGCACTGCCGCCGGTCGGAAACACAAGCCCAAGCAGCGTGCGGATTGTCGTGGTTTTTCCGGCGCCGTTTGGCCCGATGAAGCCGAAAATCTCTCCTTCTCTGACGCTGAAGCTTAGCCCCTCAATGCCGCGCACCTTGCCGTAGTACTTGGTTAACTCCTTAAGCTCAATAGCGTTCAAATACAGACCTCCTCTACAAAATGGCAACTGCTGTAACGTTTCGCTCTGGGGGAGCGGGATTCCTGCCGGAGGAAAGATGAGGGACGAGGGACGGAGGAATGCGAGGACTTGACGCGAGAACGTGCGCATGCTATTCTTGACTTGATAATGATTCTTAATCGCATTAAGGACGAAGGGGTGGGTACGTGAAGAAGATTGCAATCTACGGCAAGGGCGGCATCGGCAAGTCGACTACAACCTCAAACTTGTCGGCTGCCCTTGCTGTGTCTGGTTTGCGCGTCATGCAGATTGGGTGTGACCCAAAAGCTGATTCCACCAAGACCTTAATGTCAGGGAAGGTGATCCCCACTGTTCTAGACTCCATTAAGGCAAAGCGTGAAGACCTAAAGCTTGAGCACATCGTCCACCTAGGGTTCGGCGGCGTGCTGTGCGTGGAGGCGGGCGGCCCTACCCCCGGTGTCGGGTGCGCAGGTAGGGGCATTATCTCCGCTTTTGAGAAACTAGAAGAGCTAAAGGCTTTTCAGGTCCATCGACCCGATGTTGTGATATATGACGTACTTGGGGATGTCGTCTGCGGCGGATTTGCCATGCCTCTGCGCGGTGGTTACGCCGAAGAGGTATACATAGTAACGTCCGGTGAGATGATGTCGCTCTACGCTGCAACTAACATTTCGCACGCCGTCAGTCAGTTTAGTGTGCGGGGTTACGCCAAACTTAGCGGGCTAATCCTTAACGCCAAGGGTGTCGAAGACGAAACCGCCTTAGTTGCCAAAGCAGCGCGCGAAATCGGCACAGAAATAATCCATTGCGTTCCACGCCACCCCTTGGTGCAAAAGGCGGAAAACAACGGGCAAACCGTCCTAGAAGCCTTTCCAGACTCCGACATCAGCCGTGTGTACAGCGACCTTGCTGCAAAAGTTTTAACTTCAACTCGGATTTCCCAAGCCATATAACCACACTAAGGAGGCGTTAAGTTAACCATGAACAGACTTCTTGCTCTTGTGCTTGTAGTCGCATTGGCCGTAATCACCGTGGGTTGCGCCACACAGACTGCGCAACCGCCTGCGGTGACACCGACACCCGCTGCGGCGACACCGACACCCGCTGCGGCGACACCGGCACCCGCTGCGGCGACACCGGCACCCGCTGCGGCGACACCCACACCCGCTGCGGCGACACCCACGCCGAGCACGCCTGCCCCAGCACCTAGTGCCCCAGCACCGGGACCCAGCCTTACTCCGTCACCAGCACCCGTTGCTCCTGCAGTAGCAACACTCACCTCTACACCGCAACCGGCACCACAAGCTTTAATCCCGCATGTCTTTAGACTCGTGGAAACAGACGGCACGGAATTAGTACTCGAAGAAATCCCGCGGCGCGTCGTGGCCTTGTCTGTCAATACAGCCGGAGTGCTGGCAAGCATGGGGATTATGCCGGTAGGTATGGCTACGACAGCGCGGGCTCACCACATCTTACGTGATGTCCCCCAACTTGGAACCCCTATGTCCCCCAACATCGAGCGGCTGCGGGCGCTTAGGCCCGACCTAGTAATCGCCAACATTGTTTTTAAGCCGTCGCTCGCGCCGATCTTTAGACAGCACGGACTCACTGCCTACTTTATTGACAACCAGCGCTACAGCGATGTCATCGCCAATTTAGAGATGTTTGGCCGCGCCTTCTTTAACAACGCCGATCACGCGCAAGCGCTTATCGACCACATTCGCGGGCGTGAACGCGTAGCTTTAGCCGCCGCACGTGGCCGGCCACAGCCCCGAGTGTTAATTATCTTTGGTACCCCACAAGCCTTTATGTTGTCTACCCAGTATTCTTACGTGGGTGAGATGGTGACCATGTTAGGCGGTCGCAACGTAACCGAGGGCATGACCGTAGTCCGCCACGCACAAACAATTCCGCTCAGCATGGAAAATATCATTGCCTTTAATCCCGAAATTATCCTGCGCATCTCCCACGGCTCACCAGAACAGGTGGCGCAAATGTTCCAGCGCGAGTTTACCCAAAACCCGGTGTGGGGTCGCCTAGATGCGGTACGCAACAACCGTGTGATTGACTTGCCGCCTGTCTTGTTTATGTCTAACCCTGGCCTCCCCATGATCGATGCGCTAGAGGCACTCGCGCGTTTTATGTACCCATAAGCTGACCTGATGACAACAAGAAGTGAAGCACAGCCCACAGCGGCGCCGCGCAGCCTTAGGGTGGTTAAGAAAGCCTTAGTTCTAGTGCTGGCGCTAGGCCTACTCCTTACTGCGGCCGTAGTTTCACTGCGGTTTGGCAGCTTAAGCTTTAGTACCGCCGAGATCTGGCAGGCTCTGTTTGGTGGGGAAGAGACATTGGCCAAAATAATAGTCTTGGATGTGCGCCTCCCAAGAATGCTGGTTGCGTTGATGGTGGGAGCTAATCTGGCCCTATCCGGCGCACTGTTGCAGGCAGTGATGAGGAACCCGCTGGCGGACCCCGGTCTTACCGGGGTCTCCACGGGTGCGGCCTTAGCGGGGGTCAGTATCATGTTGGTGTTCCCGCAGTGGGGAGCACTTGTGCCGTTTGCGGCGTTTATTGGCGGCGCGATAGCCTGCGGCCTAGTGTTCCTGCTGGCTTGGAAACGCGGCCTTGACCCCATCCGCATAATTCTGGCTGGCGTGGCCGTCAATGCTGTGTTTGGCGGCGGCACGTCGTTGCTCTCTATCCTTTACAGCGACCGCATCCAAGGCATTCTCATGTGGTTAAACGGCAGCATAGCCGGGCGGAGCTGGCATCACGTACGCCTCTTGGCTCCATATACAGCGGTCGCACTAGTAGCCGCCATGCTCTGCATTAAGCCTGCTAACCTGCTGCAACTGGGTGACGACGCGGCGAGAAACCTTGGCTTAAACGTCAACGTGGCGAGGACAGTGTTGTCCTTTATCGCTGCCTTCTTGGCTGGCATTTCGGTGTCCACCGTAGGGCTTATCGGCTTTATTGGGCTGATCATCCCCCACGTATGCCGCTTGCTGATCGGCTCGGACTACAAGTTTATGCTGCCGTTAAGCGCACTGCTTGGCTCTTTGCTTCTCATAACTGCCGACGCCGCCGCACGGACTGTTTTCCGCCCCGTGGAGCTGCCTGTGGGCATCATCATGGCTGTCGTGGGCGGACCCTTCTTCCTCTACTTACTTCGCAAAGGAGGCACATACCGCGTATGATCACGGCTCAGAACATTAATCTCTGCTATGACAAGAAAACTGTCGTGTGGGACTTTGACTTTGAAGTGCGGCCCGGCGAGATCGTGTCGCTGATCGGACCTAACGGTTCAGGCAAATCGACCGTGCTCAAGGCCATATCGCGCCTGCTGAAGTGCACCTGTGGAACGGTGCACTTAGACGGATACGACATATACAAATTGCCCACGCGGGAGGTAGCTAAGAAGCTGTCCATTCTGTCGCAAGTGCACGCCACGCCGCCCGATTTTACGGTGCGCGAGCTAGTTAACTACGGGAGGGTGCCACATCAGCAGTGGTATGAAACCCTAAACCAAGAAGACCGCGAGATCGTCGCCTGGGCCATTGCGCAAACACGTCTAGAGCAGTTTGCGGATCGGACTGTAAATTCTCTCTCCGGTGGTGAGCGCCAACGTGCTTGGATAGCCTTAGCACTGGCGCAACGCCCACAGGTTTTGCTGCTCGATGAGCCAACAACCTTTCTTGATATCTGCCACCAAATTGAGCTGCTCGACCTCGTCAAGCGCCTTAACGCGAGTCTAGGTCTAACAGTGGTTATGGTGTTGCACGACATAAACCATGCTGCCGCTTACAGTCACCGCTTAGTTGTCATTAAGGACGGGCGCAAGGTAGCCGAAGGTGCACCGGTTGATGTACTCACACCGAAGTTGCTCTCGGAAGTATACAATGTGCAGGCAGAAATTGCCTACCATCCTAAAACAGGTAAACTATACTTCCACGCCCTTGGGCTAGCCTGCGCTAAGAAGGAGCTGCCATGCAATCAAGCTACAGCTTAAAGACGCTTAATCGTGTTTCTCAGATCAGCGCCGCCAAAGATATCCGCCAGTTGTCCCACGCGCAATTCCCCGGCACACACTGCCCGCTTTTTGGCGTCGCGCTCACTGCCGGGTACATCAAGGATATGGCCGTCCTCTTAGTAGGCACCGATGAGTGCACCTACTACACCCAAACTTTTAACACGGGTCGCCGCGCTGCCGACTCAAGTATGCAGGACAATTTTTGGTCGTTTGCCATCAATCAGGACGATGTGGTATTCGGTTGTGCCGAAAAAGTTGCAGAGACGATACGGCATATTGACCGCACATTCTCTCCTAAGGCCATCATGATCGTCACTACCTGTGTACTAGAAGTAATTGGCGAAGACTATGAAGCCCTAGCTGAAAGCTTGCAGCCGGACGTTAACGCTAAACTGCTCGTAGTGCGCACCGAGCACTTTAAGTGCAACAGCCATATTCCCGGTATAGAAAGGACTCTGACTGCCCTAGTCAAACTGATGCAGCCCACGGCACGCCAGGAGGGTAGCGTTAACATACTGGGACACCGTTACGGTAAGATTGCCGACACAGAGATGTTTAAGCTCCTCACTCCGCACGGTATCAGCGTCAACCTAGCTATCCCCTCGCGCTCTGCAGTCGACGAAATAGCGCGAGCAACTTCGGCTAGCCTCAATATAGTTACTGATTTCACAGCACTGCCCCTCGCACAAATTATGCAGGACAAATTTAGCGTGCCGTTTGTCTACTTCGACAAGTATATGAGCCCAAAACGCATCAGCGCGGCGTACGGTAAGCTGTCGAAAATGCTCGGGCTAGACCTTGCGCAGGAGAGTAAAGACCTGAAGCGCGAACTCGATGACTTTCTCGCCGCAAAGGCCCATGTGCTCGCCGGCAAGCGGTTCATTTACGGCAACACTCCGCTCTTGGCCTTTGAATTTGCAAGCTCCCTGAGCCAGCTAGGTATGGAACCGCTCTTAATTCAAGCTCGCGACCTCTACCAAAACGATGACACGTATATGCGGGAGCTGCTAAGCCAGGGCCACGACCCCTATGTCTCACGCATCGCCAACATTGCCCCGCTGCAAGCTCTGTACTCCGAACTTAAGCCTAACATCTACATCGGTCACGAGAACCCGCAACGCCTTATGGAACTAGGCATTGTACAAGTGGCTGTCGATGCGGCAGCGGCCAAACTCGGTTTCGAGGTGCCGTTGACCGCACTGCGCATGATCGTAAAGGCCGTCGAAACGTTTGGACACACGGGAAGGGGTGGACTGCATGCAGCTGTATAAGTTCTTGCCGCTCGCCTCTGATCGCATGGGAGCTCTATGGACTCTAGCCACAATCAAGGATTGTTGTATTCTGGAGTACGGCCCAGCCGGAACCACGCACTACGGCATCGAGGGGTTAATGCAGTTAAACGCCTCTATGGAATCACGCCTATTCACTACTCACATGGACGAAACCGATATTGTGAGCGGCGACAGCGACAGGCTTGAGCGCACCATTCGCGAAATCGATGCTGTATATCGTCCACCGGTGATATTTGTGTTTGCTTCGAGCATCTCGTCTATTATTGGCACTGACATCGAGACCATCTGCCAAGCGCTGCAGCCCACCACACAAGCAAAACTTATCGCCATGACTGGGGGCGGATTTAGAGGGGACTTCACGTGGGGTGTGGCGGAAGCGCTGACAGCTTTGGCTAACCACGTTGTCGCTCCGCCCACGACGAAACAGGCAAAAACCTACAACATTATTGGCGCAAATGCCGACTGCTATAACTTCCGCTCGGACATTAGGGAGATTAAGTCGATGATGGCAGAGTGTTTTGGGCTTAAGGCCGCAACTGTCTTTACAGCTGACACTTCTATCGCGGATATCGCCGGCGCCGCCAACGCCGAGTTTAACCTAATCACACGCATCGAGGGAATACCCTGTGCCGAAGCCTTAAAGCAAGCCCATGGTATGCCCTATATCTACGGGAGCCCTTATGGTTATCAAGGCTCGGCCCTGTGGCTAAAGCAGGTAGCTGACGCCTTCGGGCAGAACTGCGATGCTGCATATATGGCGCAAACAGCAAATACATCGCGTCAACACACGATGTATTTTCGGCGCGCTTTCTATGGAGCCACCCAAATCTCGTGTGTGGTGGCCGGGAATTACGATCAGGCAACGGGAATAGCCGGATTTATGCAGGAGCTAGGCATAGACGTGCGCAAAGTGCTTGTGAATCATGCGCGTCCGAATGGGACTCAGGTAAGTGCCGAGCTTGCAGAACGCATCATTTTTGCGCCAAGCGAAGAATTGCGCAGGCAGGTGTTGCACGACGAAAAGCCAAAGCTGTTGCTCGGCGATGGCGTATTGCTGGAAATTGGAGCAGACGTGCCCGCAAAAATACAGGTCGCTAACCCCAACTTTTACACGACGCTGCTGTTTGACGGCACTCCCTTTGTGGGGCCGCGCGGAGCGACTTATCTGTTGGAGAGAATGCTAAACGAGTTGCGCCACTAGTGGAGTGGACAGAGAAAGATATTAGTCTGTTGAGCCGGCTATGACCGGCTCTATTTGCGTTAAGAGGCTCTGCCGCACTACGGCTTTAGTCTTCCAGACACCGGAGAAGTACCGGTAAGTCGGGACTATCACCGCCACTGACCAGCCAATCGGTATCGACCACCATATCCCCCGGTAGGTAAGCGCAGTGTTAACTAGGATATACGCAGACGCCACGCGTATGGCTAAGCTCGTCATAGTCGTCACCGTAGGCACCCAAGCATCCCCTGCGCCACGCAGCACGCCGTTTAGAACCATGATTACGCCAAACACGGCATAAAACAGCGAAATGGTTCGCATATAGTCAATCCCCTGCGCCACAATTTCTGCCTGGTCGCCGGTTATAAACAGCCGAATCATGTGCCCCCCGGCGGTAAACACGAGTAGCGAGACGATGAGACAAGCTACGATGACCATCATCAGCGTAGCTTTAAGCCCCTGCGTAACACGGTCTAGCTTGTTGGCCCCGATATTCTGCCCGGTGAATGTAGAAACAGCCATGCCGAAATTCATAATGGGGATCATGGCAAAAGAATCCATCCGGCTAGCTGCCGTGTAGGCGGCCATCGTGATTGGACCAAAGGAGTTGACAAGGGCTTGTACGGCCATCATGCCCACGGCGGCCAGCGCTTGCTGAATTGACGACGGTGCGCCAATCCGCACCATAGCCCGGAAGATGTCCCAATCAAACACAAGCTCTGCACGCTTAAACTGCAATAAGGGCACATAGCGGTAAATATACAAAAAGGTGAGAACAGATGAAGTCCCCTGCGCTATCAGCGTAGCCCAAGCCACACCGCGCACCCCAAGATTTAGACCCACCACAAAGTAGATGTTGAGCACGACGTTCAGCAGACTGCTGATAATTAAGAAGTAGAGGGGGGTCTTTGAGTCTCCCAGTGACCGTAGAATGCCCGCGAACGCATTGTACGCAAACATAAACAAGATGCCGCCAAAGAAGATCCGCATATAGGCGGTGGCGTCGCCCAAAATGATATCCGGCGTATTTAGGAGGAGGAGTAGCGGACGACTCAGGACGACTCCCACGGCCCCGAGAAAGGCCGCGAAGACAAGCTGAAAAGCCAAGGCAGTAACGACAGCGCGGCGCGTCCGGACTAAGTCCTTGGCCCCAAAGAACTGCGATATGACCACGCCTGAACCCATGGTCATGCCAAGCACCAGCGAAACCATGAAAAAAATAATGGGGAAGCTCGTGCCTACCGCCGCAAGCGCATTCGGGCCTACATACCGCCCCACAACAATGGCGTCAACCATGTTGTAGAGCTGTTGGAACATGCTGCCAATGAACATGGGCAAAGAAAAAGCCCAGATCAGCTTCGCGGGCGACCCTTGCGTCATATCCCTAAGCATGCGCGACTCCCCCTGTCTGTTCATGCTTAGAATACCACACTTTTCGGTAGTGTTACTATAGGCGAGGTCGTTAGCTTTGGTCGCTAGTTTCCTCTCGCCCAAAGCTCCGGCATCAGCGAGGTCCGCACAGCGTCTCTGGCTATTTTCACCGAGGCCGTATTTTCATCCCAGTTGACCGTGTATCCTAGTTGCTCAAGCAACGGACGCGTCGGCACAAAGCTCCTTCCGGCAACCATTATCCCTTGGAACTCTCTCGTCTCACCGCTCATCTCGATGCGGACGTTAGTAAAGGCCGGATGCTCGCCAAGCTCTAGCCGTAGGTCGCGCATAAACCTAGTCCACTCCGGTAGGATCAGGCGCGGGCAGTCTTTGCCGGTCCAGTCGCGGTGGGTTCTTACTCGTTCTGCGTCAAAGCCGTGGCGTCGCAGCAAACTGACCACAAACAGCACTGCTCTCCGCCACACCACGTGCTGATTGCCGCTTTCGCATACCTCTATACCTATCGAGGTAGTATTGCCTGCTTCGGCGTGATAGGCCAGCTCAAAGTCTGGGATGGCCTGTATAATGCTTGTCTCGTCTAGAACATAATGCCATGAGGCGAAATTCCCGCTGCTTAAGTTCCTCGGATTGTCCAGCCAAGCCCGTTCGTTCGCGGCAGTGCTTCGCGGGTTACCGGTATTGTGTACGGTGATGGATGTAGGCACAATAGCGCTACCGGGTCTAAACTTGTGCCCAATCCTAAGAAACGCGCCAGTTACTTCCATGAACACCCCTCCTAGGTTAGCATATGCGCTGTTGCGCGCTAACGTCAAGCATGCCTGCTACGCTTTGGCACACCCTGACAGGCATCGTCAGTAGGCGACACTTTTCGCCAAGAATTCGCATCCATTCCCTACACACACTGACATACACTGCGCGATGCAAGTGGTAAATTGTCTGTATTGAGGAAGAAGGGAGGGTGAATTTTGGCCAAAGTGTTAATTGTTGAGGATGAGCCCGGCATCACGCTGGTGCTCACCCAGCTGTTGCTTGAACGTGGACATGACGTAGCCTCCGCGCCTAATGGCTGGCGTGGACTGCAGTTACTAAAGCAGCAAATGCCCGATATCACTTTTGTTGACCTGCACATGCCCGAGATGGACGGCAGAACACTTGTGGAAATCATGCAGACCGATGCAAAACTATGCCGGATACCCGTTGTGCTCATGACGGCGTCGCTTCTACATGCCGACGTCCTCCCGCCCTGGGGCTCCTTTCGAGCCGTTCTAAGGAAACCCTTTGACCTTACAGACGTGCTTTCCCATATTGAAGCGATGGCTTGACGGCAATAGGGCCAAGGAATATTATCAGGGCAAAGACGAGTGAGGAGATGTTCACATGGATCCTAAAGCCTACCTAGGAGCTCTTTCGTTCACTCCCCTGCAGATTAAGACCCTAGGATTGCGCAATCGCTTGGTGCTGCCCCCGATGTGCCAATACGCCGCGGGCCCGGAAGGACTGGTCACCCCCTATCACTTAGCACACTACGGAGCCAGAGCACTTGGCGGCATGGGCCTTGTCCTGCTTGAAGCTACAGCTATACATCCTGACGGCAGGATTTCCGGTAATGATCTAGGCCTCTGGTCTAGAGAACAAATCCCCGGCCTAAAAAGCCTTGCTGAAATCATTGCCTACAACGGCGCCGTCCCAGGCATCCAAATCGCGCATGCCGGCCGCAAAGCTTGGCGCGGCGTGAAGCACCTCGTGGGACCGTCCGCCATTGCCTTCTCGCCAGACCACAGTGTGCCAAATGCACTCACAGCAGCGGAGATTGCCGAATTGGTGCATGCCTTCACACAGGCCGCGCTGTACGCGTGGGAGGCGGGCTTTAAGGTTATTGAGATTCACGCGGCCCATGGGTATCTGTTGCATGAGTTTCTCTCCCCCGTAGCTAACCGCCGCACGGACGAGTACGGCGGCAGCAGCGAGAACAGGTTGCATCTGCTGCAGGAAGTTGTGCAGAGCTGCAGACGCGCCTTACCGATGCAGGCGGTGCTGACGGTGAGGATTTCTGCTGCCGAGTTTAGCGGCACCGAACACGAGTACACACCTAGAGACGCAGTGGAGATAGCCGCAGTGCTTGCCGGGGAGGGCATTGACGCCGTGCATGCTAGCGCAGGCGGCATTATGCCCGTGCGCCCAAATGTCTGGCCTGGCTATCAGCTCGGCTTCGCTAGGCAAATAAAACAAGCAGTCGGGCTCCCTATTATCGGGGTCGGCGTACTGGGGAAACCTGAGCTGATTGAGTTTGCGCTCCGCGAAGGCTTCTGCGACCTAGTGGCCGTAGGCCGAGCCTTACTGGCTGACCCTCATTGGCCGATTAGGGCGGCGCGTACGCTGGGAGCGGACATCCCTGTCCCGGAGCATATGCGCTTAAACCTCTCGCGCTAGGCCAAGTCAAAAGCACTGCCATTTTTTGCAGGTTGACAGGATGCCCGTCTAGGAGTACAATTTTGGGTAATTCCAGACGTACAAGCAGTGATGAGAAGAAAGCCTTTCGTCCTTTATGGAAGAAAGGCTTCTTTATATTCACACAGGAGACAGGAGGCGGGTCAAATGCAGAGATGTTTCATCCCCAAAGACTACAAACCGCTGCTTGGAGTCAGAGAAACCCAAGTGGCCATCAAGCGGTTAAAGGACTTCTTTGAAAGCGCGCTGGCTCGAGAACTCAATCTTACTAGAGTGTCGGCACCGATGTTTGTGACGCAGGAATCGGGACTAAATGACAATCTCAACGGCATAGAAAGACCTGTGGCCTTTGATGCACTGTCGCTTGACCGCGGGCCGCTTGAGGTCGTGCAATCGCTCGCCAAATGGAAACGCATGGCGCTACACCGTTACGGCTTCGCCGTGGGGAGCGGCCTCTACACCGACATGAACGCCATCCGTCGTGATGAAGAGCTAGACAACACCCATTCCATCTATGTAGACCAGTGGGACTGGGAAAAGGCAATCTCTCACGCCGAGCGAACCCCGCTGTTTCTAAAAGAAGTTGTTGCGCGCATACATAAAGTTTTTTTGCGCACAGAGCAGTATCTGTTCGAGCTCTACCCCGAGCTTGTGCCAGTGCTTCCCGCAGAAATGTTCTTCATCAGCTCCCAAGAGCTAGAAGATCGTTATCCTGCACTCCCCCCGAAAGAGCGCGAAAACTCGATTGCCCGGGAAAAGGGCGCAGTGTTTATCCAGCAAATCGGCGGGGAGCTGTCCTCTGGAACGCGGCATGATGGACGAGCACCGGACTATGATGACTGGAGTCTCAATGGCGACATCATCTATTGGTTTCCAGTGCTTGACATTGCGCTTGAGTTATCCTCAATGGGAATCAGGGTTGATGCACATTCCCTTGCCGTACAGTTAAGGGCAAGCAGGTGCGAGGAACGCCGTCAGCTAGACTATCACAGTAAAATCCTAAGAGACGTCCTCCCCCTCACCGTGGGCGGCGGCATTGGTCAATCGCGCATCTGCATGTTCTTTCTCCGCAAAGCCCACATTGGCGAAGTGCAGGCGAGCATCTGGCCGGATGAGACCGCCGTGGCATTTGACAAGGCCGGCATTACCCTGTTATAAGTAAGGCGCATCCTCACCTGCAACCCCGCGCTAGGCCGTTTGACACTATCTCGAGCCCGTGCTATAGTTCACTCAGTAATTCTTCTCGAATGCAGAACAATTACTGACGTGATATTGCGAAGGAGGTCTACTCAATGGGCAAAAAATCTGTCAGCATTGCAAACCTAGACGTTGAAAAGCTCGTTCAAATGCTTAACGAAGCGCTTGCCGAAGAGTGGTCGGCATACTACCAATATTGGATTGGTGCCCGTGTAATGGAAGGTCCTATGCGGAGCGAGATTGAGCCGGAGTTGCTCCTACATGCCACCGAGGAGCTCGCCCACGCGGAACTATTGGTGAACCGCATACTGCAATTGGGCGGCACCCCGCTACTTAACCCCAACCAGTGGCCTCAGTTTGCGAAGTGTCCCTATGAAGAGCCTTCTGACCCCTACATTGAGACCGTCTTAGTGCAGAACCTAGAGGGCGAGCGCTGCGCAATCCACAGGTACGAGGAGATTGCGAGCTTCACTAGTGGCAAAGACCACGCCACCTACCAAATGGCAGTGCAAATCCTTAACGACGAGATTGAGCACGAACAAGACATCGAAGATTTCCTAGTGGACATTAACCGCATGAAAGAAGATATCCGTAAAATCAGGACGTGCTAGGACTAGGCTTAAGGAGCGACTACCCGCATAGGGCAGTCGCTCCTTGCTACTTGCTATTTAACATCATTAAGGACGATGAACCTCGAGCAAGCGCAAGTCGGTCCCGTCGGCATTGATGCGCCAGCGCGCCT
>QLUB01000045.1 GCA_018725205.1 candidate division NPL-UPA2 bacterium | reverse complement strand
TGCATTTGGTGCGCTGACAAGAGGATGGCTGTCCCCTGAGCCGCCAGTGCGCGCACTTCGGCCTTAAGTACGTCTTGGCTCACCGGGTCTAGCCCGGAGAACGGCTCATCCAGGATTAGGAGCTTCGGCTCATGTATAATCGAGGCGATAAACTGCACCTTCTGGGCCATGCCCTTCGAGAGCTCCTCTACCTTGGCTTTTCCTTGCTTGGAAAGGCCGAATCTTCCCAGCAGCACTTCCGCTCTCTGCCTAGCCTTGGCTAGGGGATAGCCCTTAAGGCTGGCTAGATAGAGAATTATGTCGAGTACCGGCACGTCTTTGTAGAGGCCGCGCTCTTCCGGCAGATAGCCGATGCTGTGGCGCGCTGGGCCGGTCTTAGCGAAGCTAAAGGCGATGTCGCCGCTGTCCGGCAGAATGATTCCGAGTATGCAGCGAATCGCAGTGGACTTGCCAGCCCCATTAGGCCCAAGCAGCCCAAAAATCTCTCCTTCCTGCACCGCAAAGGAGAGGTCCCGCACGGCCCTAGTCGCTCCAAAGGTCTTATTGATACTCCTTACACTAAGCAAATCGGCCAATCCATTCAGTCCTTTCTCACTCTGTTTAACACACCAAATACTATTACGCAAGAGCGCGCGCCGAGTTCCGGTTGAGACTAGTGTAGCCTAATACAAAAGCTTGACGCCCGCCCACAAGAGCTTTATACTAGACAAAAGTGAATCGAGGTTCGCTAATGCAATACCAAAAAGAAGAAGTGCGCTCGCGGATATTGGCGGCAGCCCTCGACGAGTTTGAGCAACACGGCTACCTAGGAGCGCAAGTGCGCCGTATCGCCGAGCGGGCGGGGGTTTCTACCGGCAACCTGTACCGATATTTCGCCAGCAAAGACGACATCTTTGATACCATCGTGCGGGCGAGCTACGAGCGCATCGCCGCCCTGATGACCGACGCCGTGAGCTTTTGCAGCGACAGTCAGGTTCGTGGGATACGAAGTCTAGCGCGCCACCTCGCTCTGGGAATCATGGCCGTGTATGCCACCCACGGACGGCAGCTCGCCATCATCCATGAAAAGAGTGTCGGTTCACGGCACGAAGACTTTCTGCAGACCGTAACCGCTATGATTCATGAGCGCATGCGCATAGAGCTGGCCCGCGACGGCATAGTTGCTGACGACACGCTCTTGAGTTTAATTGCGGCGGGCTTTTTCTCGGGCATGGTTGTTCTCTTGCGAACAGTAGACGAGCCGGTTCGCCTGCAAGAGCTCATCAGTCGCATGCTGGTTTTCTTCTTTGATGACCTAGAGCGGCGACTAATGGAACCACAATAGTCAGCGGTAGGAACATAGCTTAATGCTATGCATCTTAATGACCTAAAAGCGAATTAAAGTTCGCTATTGGTGGAGGTTGTATGGAGAGATTAGCAAGGGCCATCGTAGCTTGGCGCAAGCCAATATTCGTAGTTTTTATCGTAGCGTCACTGGCCGCGCTGGCGTTGCTTCCAAGCGTAGTCATTAACTACGACCAAAGCGCATATCTGCCGAGCGATATGCCTACGCGCCGCGCCATGGACGTGATGGAGCGCGAGTTTGGCCTGCATGGCTCGACGGAAGTCATTGTTAACGGCATGGACATTGCCGCCGCCCGCCGCCTTCGCTCCGAGATGAGTGCGATCGAAGGCGTGCGTTCCGTCGTCTGGCTTGGCGATGTCGTTGACGTCAATCAGCCTGTCGCGCTACTTCTACCTAGAGATGTTGCGCAGTTCTTGGCCGGGGGAGCAATGCGCTTTCACATCAGCTTCACGGCAGGCGACCACTCACCGGCTACCGGCAGAGCGGTTGACGCCTTGCGCCGCCTGAACGGGGCGGACATCTTGGTGCGGGGGCCAGCGGTTGACGCACTAAACTTGCGCAAAACGGCCACCTCTGAAATCGCGACGATTATAGCCTTGGTTTTGCCGGTGTTCTTGGCCATATTGTTCTTGGCCACCAGCGCTTGGGTAGAGCCTCTCCTGTTTTGCCTGATCATTGGAGTGTCCATCTTGATCAACATGGGCACCAATGCATTTTTGGGCTCAGTTTCTTTCATTACCCACACAACGGCGGGATTACTCCAGTTTGCGGTGACAATGGATTACGCTATCTTTCTCCTGCACCGTTTTAGCGAAGAGCGCAGCAAAGGCCAATGCGTGGAGGGGGCGATGACCAAAGCGCTAAGCGGCTCCTTTGCTACGGTCACAGCTAGCTCTCTCACGACTATAGCCGGCTTTGTGGCCCTGATGTTTATGCGTTATGGGCTTGGGCCTGATTTAGGTTTCGTGCTTGCCAAGGGTGTCGGACTTAGCCTAATCGCCGTTCTGACCCTGCTTCCTGCTCTCGTTATCTTCTGTGCCACATGGATTGAGCGCACCCACCACGCGCCGCTGCTCCCTGCCGGAATAGGCTGGGCGCGTCGTGTCGTGAAAATGCGCCTGATCCTGCCCCTCGTCCTCCTGATGTTGCCCTTGGCCTTTGTCGCACAAGGTGCCAATGACTTTCTCTACGGTGAGGGCACGCCTGCCGACGAAGCTACTCGCCACCCCCAATTTGGCTGGCACAATCCCATTGCGCTCTTAGTCCCCAAAGGCGACATACCGCGCGAAATCGCGATGGTCAACGCCTTGCGCGCGCAGCCAAATGTGCGCTCAGTGCAGGGGTTAGCAACGATAACTGATGCTTATGTGCCGCGAGCTATGCTCCCGGAGGCAGTGCTTGGGGAATTTGTCGGCGAACGGCACACAAGGGTGGTGATCATGCTTGATACGGCGGTGGAAAGCCCTGCTGCCACTGCTGCACTCGCCGCCATTCGCCGCATCGCCAATGAGCACTACCCCGAACCAGACTCGACATGGTTGCTTGGCTCTACTCCGGCGGTTAACGATATCCGCGCGGTAGTCGAGCATGATTTCACCGTCACCAACCTTGTCGCGATTCTCGCTGTTGGAGCGGTGATTGCGGTGACCTTTCGCTCGCTCGTCTTGCCTCTGCTGCTAATCCTAACCATCCAGGCAGCCATTTGGCTTAACATGGCCATTCCATATTTTACGGGGTCACCCCTGATTTTTATTGGGTACATGATTGTGAGCGCTGTGCAACTGGGCGCGACTATCGACTACGCCATCTTGCTCACGGGACGGTACACGGAGTTTAGGCGCGAGATGGGTGTAGTTGAGGCCGCCGTTAAAGCAGTGCAAGCGTCGCTTAGTTCGATCGTCACCTCGGCGGCGATTCTCGCCGCAGCCGGGTTCACGCTTGGGTTTGTGTCAGGTGTTCCGGCCATTGCCGCTCTAGGCATGCTGATTGGACGTGGGGCAGTGCTGTCATGTCTCTTGGTGCTCACCCTGTTGCCTCAGCTACTTATCGTCAGCGATAAGCTAATCCAAGCCACCACGTACAACCACGGGTTCTTAAACGAAAGGCGGGCGAAGGCATGTTAGTATCGCGATTGCAAAGAAGCCAGAAGCAGAGAGGGCGATGGGGAAGAAAATTGAGCCGGCTACTGCTGCTCGGCCTGCTCGGCTTAGTGCTTGTGTCCACAACGGCCAGCATGTATGCGGCGAGCGTGCAGGCTCCCCTTGCGACCTCAGGCAACGCATCGCCTAAGGACGAGACCGTCTTTGTGAACCTAGGGAATGATGGCGCCGTGCGCGAAGTGTATGTCGTCAACACTTTCCATGCTCTAACAGGTGCGCTCCTAGACTTTGGGGCATACAGCTCAGTGCAAAACTTAAGTGATGAGCGTGAGATAAGCTTAAGCGACGGTCGTGTCGAGATGGTAGGCGGGACGCAAGAGGAACGAGTGTTTCGCTACCAAGGAACGCTAGGGCAGGTCGCGCTGCCGTGGCTTTTCAACGTGGGCTATCAGCTCAACGGAAAGACCGTGACTGCGGAGCAGTTGCTTGGCGCAAGCGGGAGACTCCGCATCTCTATCTCTGTGCGGCCAAATCCGGCGGCGCCAAGTCACTTTGCAGACCGATACACAGTACAGGCGGTGGTACCGCTACTTGTGGACAAAGCGGCGGATGTCTACGCATCAGGCGCGACCTCACTACTTGTAGGGAATAGGCTTACCCTTGGGTTTGTCGTCCAACCCGGTGAAAGCCACCTGCAAACAATCGAAGCTACCGTGCGCGACTTTGTGCTGCCTCGGATGGAGATAACGGCCTTTCGCGCTGCCAAAGTGCAAGGTGCGTGGCGCGACAATCTCCAGTCCGCACTGAGCGGCCTGACCGGTGGCTTAACCGAGATGGTCGGAGGGACCACCACACTTAGGAACGGACTAAGCACTTTGCACACCGGTGTGGGTGAGCTCCGTTCATCGCTCATACCGTTAACCAACGGCGCACTCGAATTTGAGGCTGCTCTAAACGAGTATGCACAAGGCGTAGAGGAGTTTGCGGCAGGCCTGGCCGATCTGCATGCAGCAGACCTAGAGGTCCAAAAGGCCGGTCAACTGATGCTAGGCCACTTAACGGCAGTGCAGAGCGGGTACAACGATGTGTCCACTGCCGACCCGCTCCGCGGTAATGCCCGCTCGGTGCAATTCGTCTTTGTTACCTCGCCGATTGAAGCGGAGCATTATACAGCGACGCTTCCAGAGCTGCCGGTGCCCACCACCCTTACAGAGCGCATCGTCGAGCTGGTGCGGCGAATACTGCTGCTTGGCCGGGAATCAACCCGCTAGTTTGCTACTGGTAGCGGCAGTGTGGGCAGAAAGCCGCCTTCACCGGCCGATTTGCGCCGCAGCCTAGGCATCGCTTTTGCAGTTCCTCGCCGCAGGCTAGGCAGTAGACGTTGTTTTCCGCCGGGGCACCGCAGCTAAAACACTGCCCCCGGCGGATGCGGGTTGTTAGAACACGCTCTGGGTTTAACCAGTACCGTCTGATCATAACAATGCCAGTCATGCACAAGGCCGTACCAATAATAGCAATGGCGATTTGGGCGATGTCTCGCAAGAGATGCCACGAATAGAGCGAGACTAGGTACAAGAGCTGCAGCGTAGCGGCACCGATTAGCGCGGTCGCGAAAATGAGGTAGTGGCTTTCACGACGGCGCAAGCGTTGAAACACGAACAAAGCCAGCGCAAACACCGGCACAGCATACAACATGCGGAACAAGAACAGCTGCCATTCAAAGGTAAGTTGAGCGCGACGGTGTTCTTCGCCTACTGTGGCTTGCAGCGTCTTCCACTCTGACGCGAGCGGTTCTAAGCGAGTGCGCGCACTCTCCTCGACAGCCAAAGCGACTCCCATGTCGCCGCGCAGCCTCTCGAATTTGGCCAAGGCATCCATGTATGCTCGTTCACGCACGGCATCCAAAATCCCCCGCTCGTTCATCACGCGGAACTCCTCGCGCCTAAACTCATACTCGGTCGCAGCCACACTTAGTTCTTCGCGCAGTCGTCCCGTTGCGGTCTGAGCAGCATTTAGAGTGTTTTGCGCTTGCCAGTACTCGCTCTGAAACTCCGCGCTAATGTGCCGCTGCTCGATTGCATGGTAATCAGGCCGCGTGGGCAGTCTTTGGATGTGGTTGAACACCCAAGCTCCCCCTATAGCCAAAAACACAACCATACCTAGCGCCAATATGCGTTCCGCACGTGAAAACTCAATCCCGCTGCTATCCTCGTTGTTTGAGCTTCTCATCCTTGCACCCCCATGTTACACTATTTCGTCATGATTGCTGACAACTCCTGCGCTATCAATTACATAATTTACTTGTTAAGCATGATACAAGCTTGTGCTATACTGTCAGTAGATTATGTAAATTAGGAGGCAGGGGAGTGGACTGGCAGAAGTTGAAGTGGCAAGTAGTGGCAATGAGCTTTCTTGGCGGCATAGCTCTGCTCGTGTCTGCTCACTACCTGTGGCAGAGAACGGCGGTGGAGAAGCCCTTGCTGCAGCTGTTGCGTCAAGACCCTGACGTTAGCGGTGTAACGCTTCGCAAAGAGAACGGCAGCCTGGCAGTACAAGTGGAGCTTAAAGCGGTTCCTAGGCTGGCCTCCACAGTCGAGCGCCTTGACACCTTAGTGAAGAAAGCTTACCCGCGCGTCTCGCGCATCACCTATAAAGACCGCAGCAATCATGCACTAGACCAAATCTATCACGACATGCATTTTGCGGTTTACCAAGCAGCAAGGAACGGCACTTATCGCGACATGGCCAACTGGGTGCATGAGCAAGCGCATAACGCCAATCTGCAGGATTATCGCGTCGAAGTAAGCTCTACCGCGATTTACGTGCAACTACACCTGCAGGACGCGTACTTCTACCGCATTATTCTACTCGCCGCAACTAGGCCATAGGCGCAAAGCATGCAAACTCGCTAAACGCAAATTTGACGAGCCTATTGTTCTATGCTACAATTAACACTCGTAGGAACGCTGCAGAGCCTACTGCGACTGTCCTTAACCGCTCGTCTAGGGAACGAAGTGCTTTATGCCCCCGCATGACGGCGAGTCTAACACACAGGAGGCCTTTTGATGTTTGCAATCATCGAGACAGGCGGTAAACAGTACCGCGTCAAACAGGGAGACACTATTCGTGTCGAAAAGCTCACTGCCAATGTCGGCGATCAAGTGGAGTTTAAGGAAGTTCTAGCTTTAGGTGAGGGTAGCAGTGTAGCTTTTGGCGCACCACTGCTCGTCGGCGCGTGTGTCTTAGGCACAGTCCTCGAGCACGGCAAAGAGAAGAAGATTATTGTCTTCCGTTACAAGGCCAAGTCGCGCTACCGCAAAAAGAACGGCCATCGGCAGCCATTTACCAAAGTTGTCATTGAGTCCATTACCGCTAACTAAGGAGGTGTAGAAATGGCTTCAAAGAAGGGCGTAGGTAGTTCACGCAACGGTCGGGATTCACACTCGCAGCGTCTCGGAGTCAAACGTCAAGACGGCCAGCTGGTGAACGCAGGTTCTATCCTCGTTAGGCAACGCGGCACCAAGATTCACCCAGGGCAAAATGTAGGCATAGGCCGAGATGATACCCTGTTCGCGCTAATCGGTGGGAAGGTCGCTTTCGAGCGCCTAGGCAGAGATCGCACCAAAGTCAGTGTCTACGGAACACCGGCCAACTAGCACAACCCAAACCCGGGCTTCCGGGTTTTTTTCTTAGGTGGTGTTTGTCATAAGGAAACGTCTTATTCTGGCAACAGGTTTGTCCGCCATGGTTCTCCTGCCATCCTGGCCGCTACGCCTTGTTGCGGCGGCGGTGTTGTTTGCGCTGTTAACTTCCCCCCGCCCGAAACGGCAAGAGATCATGACTCTGACGGAGGGTTCCTTCGTCCAGCGTTTCAGCCGACTTTGCCATGACCTCCTAAACGACCTGCAGTTAGTGTACGGCGCTGTTCAGCTGCACAAGCCTGTGCCTGAGGTACTCCAGCGCGTCGATAAGGTTATTGGGCGGATTAGAGCCGCGGGGCTCATCTTTGGCATTCATAACTGGGATTTAAGTTGTTGCCTGTTTGACATGTGGGAGGAGGCAGAGCTCTGCGGTGTCCGGCTGACCTTCTCTGCTTCAGGGGACTTCGGGGGTGCATCTAGACAGTGGCCTGCATGGAATGACGGCATCATTGCCGTATGGGCTTACTACCGTGGTCTAGCGGAGGCTACAGGGCTGATTGAGGTGCAGCTCGAGCTTAAAGAGGAGCCACGGGCGTGGAAACTGCGCTTTGCCGCGCCTAAGTCGCCCGTCACAGGAGCTGCGCTGCCCAAGAAACTGGACATAACCCTTGTTTCAGGCGCTCGGGTTAAGTGGAGCCATGTGGAGCATAGCGTCATGCTCGAGGTGCAGAAAGTGAGCCCTAGCGAGGAGGAGGACCTGTGTTTGTAGATAGTGTCACGATTACTGTTAAGTCAGGTAGTGGGGGTAACGGGGCGGCTACTTTTCGCCGGGAGAAATATGTGCCGCAGGGTGGTCCCTCGGGTGGAGACGGCGGGAAAGGTGGCGATGTCTATGTCGTCGCCGACCCAGAGTCCCACACACTAATGGCCTACCGCTTTCGCAAGCGCTTCTTTGCTGCTGACGGCGAAAATGGTGCCTACAGAAACATGCACGGGCACGCAGGCGAAGACCTCGTGCTTAAAGTTGCGCCCGGCACAGTCATCATAGATGTAAAGACGGGTCGCGTATTAGCTGACCTCGTAAGTGCGGGAGACAGGGTGCTCATGTTCCCGGGCGGAAGAGGCGGGCGCGGCAACGCACGGTTTGCGACTGCGGTGCGGCAGGCCCCGAACTTTGCTGAAAAAGGGAGAGCTGGCATTGAGCGCGAGATTAGGCTGGAACTAAAGGTCATTGCCGACGTCGGATTAGTAGGGTTTCCTAATGCCGGCAAGTCCACACTGCTAGCTGCCGTCTCTGCTGCCCGCCCGCGCGTGGCCGACTATCCGTTTACCACGCTGGAGCCGCATCTTGGAGTTGTGTACCTAGATGGGCGCAGCTTTGTCATGGCCGATATTCCGGGCCTGATTGAGGGCGCTCATCTCGGCCAAGGATTAGGACACGCCTTCTTAAGGCACATCGAACGCACGCGTGCGTTAATTCACGTCGTGGACGCTGCGGGCACCGAGGGACGAGACCCCTTGCGGGATATAGAGATAATTAACAACGAGCTGGCCAGTTATTCAAGTGAACTGGCCGGACGCCCGCAGCTACTTGCATTAAACAAGGTCGATGCCATACCCGACAGACAACTTGTTGAACTATTAGTGGACAAGCTGACGCATGCGGGGTATGAGGTGTTCCCGATATCGGCGGTTTCCGGCGAGGGGATGCCTGCTTTACTGCATCGCGCCATGGACCTCGTTCTTTCGCTTCCACTGCCACCCGTACACGTCATCGAGAGCTTGCCGGACAGCTCGGACGTAGTGCCGCTTGGGGTCTTGAAAGAAGGAGAAGTCTACATCGTTAGCGGTACAGAAGTCGAGCGTCTCGTCAGTCGCGTCGACCTTGATAATGACGACGCCGTGCACAGAATGCAGCTCGCACTCAAACGTCTTGGGGTATTTGATCTGTTAAGGGGGGCTGGTGTTGCTGAGGGGTCCCAGGTAATAATCGGCAACAAGCAGTTTTCCTTCTACGACGAGGAGCCGCGGAAGGAGTGATTGCATGCGTATTGGCGTAATGGGCGGGACGTTTGACCCGATTCACCTTGGGCACCTCGTCACCGCAGAAGCCGTACGGCACCGCTTTGGGCTGCAGCAGGTGGTGTTTGTGCCGACCGGGCGGCCCCCGCATAAGCGGGGGAATGATGTATCGAGTGCCGAGCATCGATACGTCATGACTTTCCTAGCCGTCCTCAGTAACCCTGAGTTTGGCGTTTCGCGCATCGAGATCGACCGCCTAGGATACTCGTACACCTTTGACACGATGCTGGCACTAGGCGAGATGTATGGGCCTGACTGCGAGCTGTATTTTATCACTGGCGCCGATGTGATGCGGGACATTCACACTTGGCACCGCGCTCCGGAATTGTTAACGCTCTGTCATTTTGTCGCCGCTAGTCGCCCGGACTATACGCTCTGCGAGAGATTTCGTCAGGGCGGCCACATTCATCTCGTGGAAGTTCCGGCGATGGCCATTTCTTCGACCGACTTGCGCAGGCGAGTCCGCGCAGGAGAGCCTATTCGCTACCTAGTGCCCGAAGCTGTGGAGAATTACATCTATGAGCACCGCTTGTATCTTAATGGCGCACGTTAGCGCTGTCCTCTAGCTTCCACTATTCACAGCGCATGTTTCATCTTATACTATAACTAGCCATAAAGAAACGGAGAGGAGGCGGCAAATGCATACGTTTTTTCGCTATCTTGTGGCCGCAATCTGTCTTATACTGAGCGTCGTTGTGGGCTCTGCCGTGCTGGTGTTAAACGGGCTCGCGCCCGTCCCGCACTATGAAGGGCCCGTTACGCTGACGCCTCCGTGGGTTAACGCTAAGGTTAACGTCCTAGTGCTCGGGACCGATGCCGGCTTGCTCGAAGGGGGCAAGCAGGGTGCGCTGCGTACAGATACAATGATGGTCGTAAGCCTAGACCCCGTGACGTACGAAGTAAGAGTACTGTCACTGCCCCGCGACAGCCGCGTGTCCATACCAGGGCGCAGGCACCAAGACAAGATAAACGCGGCACACGCCCACGGGGGCATCCGGTTAGCCGTTGATACCGTCGAGAGGCTGCTCGACATCCCGCTTCACTTTTATGTACGCCTTGAGCACCGCGGGTTTAGGCGCCTAATTGATGCCATCGGCGGGGTAGACTATTATGTAGAAAAGAACATGTTCTACGAGGATCCTTACCAAGACCTCGTTATTAACCTGCGCCGCGGGCAGCAGATACTTGATGGAGATAAAGCTGAGCAGTACGTAAGATACCGCGGCAGTGAAGGGGACATGGGCCGGATTGCCCGTCAGCAGCGTTTTATGATCGCCGCTCTACGCACTATGCTTCGGCCAGCGAATATAATGCGTGTAAACTCAATCGTCGATATTGCCTTAAGCAGCGTGCGTACCAACATCGATGCCCAGGCAATTCTTAAGTACCTGCCGTTGTTAGGCAACATTAGTCCCGAGAAAGTGACAATGCTGACGCTGCCCGGAACCGATGGATGGATTAATGGAGTCAGTTTCTGGTTAGTAGATGAAAAAACCACGGATGGCATGCTGCGCGAGTATTTTTGGGATGCCTTAGCAAGTGAACCTTCGGAAATTACCGTACGCGTTGAAGACGCGAGCGGCAACAACCAAGGGGAGCGCGCGGCAGAGGTGCTCACCCGTCGTGGCTTCACGGTGGTAGACGTCAAGGCGGTATCAGAAGTGGCAGAGAAAACGCGCATTACCGTGCACAACGGCTATGACGAAATGGGCTACGCGGTGTATCGCGTGCTTAGACAAGGCAACGTGTTTAGTGAGCGGATAACGCGGGACGTTAGAGTGACCATCGTTCTTGGGAAAGATTTTTGGCGATAGAGGAGTTGAATCATTACGGCACTGCAGTTGGCAATAAAGGCGGCATCTTTGGCCGATGACAAGAAGGCGCTTCGTCCGGTTATCCTCGATCTCTCGCTGCTGTCTCACGTCACAGATTACTTTCTCATAGTCACTGCCACGTCGCGAACGCATTCCCTGACCATTGCGGACCACATCGAGAAGGAGCTTGTCTTAAGCGGTAAGACGTTTATTGGGCGCGAAGGTGATCCCGAGGGCATCTGGATGTTGCTTGACCTTGGTGACGTGGTAGTGCATGTCTTCCGCGAGGAAGCCCGTGAATTCTACGCCCTAGAACGTTTGTGGGGCGGAGCTAAGGTCGTGGTGCTGTGAAGCTTGTCACCGCCAAGGAAATACGCGCATTAGAAGCGCAGGCTATGACGCAGTGCGGTATCCCTAGTGTCGTTCTGATGGAGAATGCAGGCCTAGCCGTTGTGGCTGCCGGACAAGAGCTTGTGGGGGACTACCACGGCAAACGAGTGGTTGTTCTGGCAGGCTCGGGTAATAACGGCGGGGATGGCTTTGTTGTCGCGCGCCACGTCGCTAATCGCGGTGGAGAGACTAGGGTCTTTTTGGTCGGCACACCCGAGGCCATGCAGAGCGACACCCGCATCAACTACGACATACTCATGCACATGGGTGTCCCCGTGCAGAAGATGGGCGAGGATCTGCTATCATTGCTAGCGACTGAACTAGGGACGGCAAACCTTATCGTGGATGCCCTTTATGGGACGGGCTTTGCCGGGCAAATCACAGGTCTGGCGCAGGACGTCGTGCACTTCATGAACGCGGCAGGTCAGCCTATACTGGCAGTAGATGTGCCCTCGGGGCTGATCGCCGACACCGGGGAAGTCCTTGGACCCTGCGTCCAAGCTACTACTACGGTTACGTTTGGGTTGCCTAAGATTGGGCTATACCTCGAGCCAGGTGCACGCTATGCAGGCACAATACGGGTAGCCGACATCTCCTTGCCGCGCAGCGTAGTTGCGGCGAGTCGCTTCCGGCATAACCTCATCACTAGGGAGTGGTGTCAGGGGCTGCTGCCCGCACGCTCGCCTGACAGCCACAAGGGTACCTTCGGTCGGGTTTTGGCAGTCGGCGGCTCACCGGGCATGACTGGCGCGGTCTCTTTAGCTGCTGAGGCAGCCTTGCGCAGTGGGGCAGGCTTAGTTGCAGCAGCCCTCCCGAGGACACTGCAGCATATTGTGGCTGGGAAAACCAGCGAGGTAATCACCCATGGTTTGGCGGATGTCGACGGGGGCCATATGGGAACTGCTGCAGCAGAGGAGTTCGTGGCTCTAGCCGGTCGTGCCTCGGTAGTTGCGCTTGGCATGGGATTAGGCCGGCACGAGGAGACGTTTGCTTGGTTGCGACAAGTTCTGCCTGATATGCGCGCTCCCCTCATCCTCGATGCTGACGCCTTAACTGGGTTGGCCGGACACACAGCGCTGCTCACTCAGCACCGCGGGGAAATAGTCGTTACGCCGCATCCCGGCGAGATGTCCCGTCTAACGGGGCTCTCGGTGGACGAAATACAAAGGCAGCGCGTAGATGTCGCCAGACGGTACGCCGTAGAATGGCAATGCACCGTTGTGTTGAAGGGGGCGCGCACGGTAGTAGCTGACCCCGGCGGTGAAATCTATCTAAACCAGAGCGGCAACCCCGGTATGGCGACCGCAGGCATGGGCGATGTGCTCGCCGGAGTGATTTCAGCGCTGATGGCCCACGGGCTTACCCCATCACTAGCAGCTGCGTTAGGTGTCTACGCACACGGCACAGCAGGGGACGCCGCCGCCCGTGCCAAAGGCTTTATGGGCCTTACTGCGAGCGATGTGCTGGCGTCACTACCCGAAGTGTGGCGCGAGTTAGGGAGATAAGCTGATCATGTAAGTTTGCGTTGACAGCCCTAGTTGTCCTAAGTATAATAAGAAACGTACCTGCCAACGGCTGTACGCATTACGTGGGGCTATAGCTCAGCTGGGAGAGCGCTTGACTGGCAGTCAAGAGGTCAGCGGTTCGATCCCGCTTAGCTCCACCAAA
>QLUB01000044.1 GCA_018725205.1 candidate division NPL-UPA2 bacterium | reverse complement strand
CGAAGCGGCGACGTTTCGGAGCAAGCGGGCGGAATGAAGCAGGAAGCCCGGACAGCGATACCGGGCATTCGAACAATTCTATTAACCTCTACCCAGTATGTTAAACACGTTTGGGTATGTTGAAAGAAGCAGTACTTCGAGCGACGCCGCATTGCTCTAGGAGTGGGGGTGGTGGACTTTGAAAAACTATGGATTCATCCGGAGGGGAACTTTGAAATTGGCTACTACCTGTTTGAAAGCTCGCCGCGGTAGAGAGTGAGGAGCTGTTTGCTGTAGCTTCCATCGTTTTGGTGGATGTGAATTGGTGTACCTACCTTCATCTCAGGTCTCGCATCCCTAATTGACTCAACCAGTACCATGCAAGCTTCTTTGCCCGGTGCCGGATAGACCAATCTCAGCCGTTTGGGTTCCAATCGATGTTCCCGCAGAGTGACAAGGATGTCGGTTAACCTGTGCGGACGGTGGACCATGGCAAAGCGGCCGCCTGTAGGTAGCAACCACTGTGCGGCAGCGACAACATCCCTTAGGGTAACGGCTACTTCGTGCCGCGCCATGCGACGCAGGTCGCTCGCGCTCAGGTCGCCTGTGGAGAGTGGCAGATAGGGCGGGTTAGCGGTCACTAGATTAAAGCTCTGATGCTTAAACAGCTCTTTGGCGCAACACACATCTCCCTGCACAATAGAAATGCCTTCACTTAGATGATTAAGAGCTACGCTGCGCGTAGCTCTTTCGGCTACCTCGGCATTTAGTTCGAGTCCCCACTGCGTGAGTCCCGTAGCGCGTGTTGACAAGAGTAGCGGTACGATGCCGGTCCCAGTGCACAAATCCATTACTCGATCAAAGTTGCGCGGTGTGGCAAAGTGCGCGAGTAACACCGCATCTACCGAGAACGCAAAGGCATCAGCAGACTGGATAATGCGTAGGCCTCCACGTTCAAGGTCATCGACTCTCTCGCCGGGCAACAGGAATTCGTCGTGCGGCATATCACTTGACCCTCCTTATGGTTTACTCAATATGGGGCGGAGGGAGGAAAGGATTAAAGGCGTATAGAATTTATCAAGTAAACAGGTAGGGATTCAGGGAGGACTGGGCATGTATGAGGTCCCTGCGCGACACTTTGAGCAGGAGGTAGCACATGTCTGAACGTTTCCATTCCCGCAGTACCTGGACAGAAAGAGCGTTATTCTTCCTCTTTCTGGTATGGCCGATGTACTTGTTCCTTCTTAATCCCCCGGGTAACTGGTGGGGCCTGCTTGTACTGGTTCCGATTGCATTCGAGGTGGTGCAGCACATCTACACCTACTATGAACTCGACTATGAAGGCTTGGCTATTCAGACAGGGTTGTTCGCGCGTACGTTAGTTCCTTACAACTGCATAGAGTCCGTGAAAGTGCGCGAAGAATATGGCCGTATACCCGGTCTTAGGCGAGAGTATGTAGAAATTGAATCCACCAACCCTCTAGGCAAGCGGGCCACTGCGAAGCTGTATCCTGGGTCGGTAACGGACTTTAAGCTAGGGCTAGAAGAGCAGATGCAGCGAGCACGTTACTCATCGCGCATCTAACACAGCTAAAGCTTAGGGGCAGGGGTATGTGTGCTCACCACGGCGCGGGCTTCGGCCCAAGCAGCGTAAATGGCATGCCACTCGGCTTCGGTCAACGCCTGCTCGCGGTAGCGGCAGTGCTCGAAATTCTGCACTATCGTTGTCATAGCTTCCGGCGGCAACAGGGGTATTAGCGCGCGCGCATACTCCTGCATCGTCTCGCCTAGCCGCCGGGGGCGCGCTAGTTTGGCGCCCCAATGTTCGATAAAGCGAATCACTTCCCAAATGTCCTTAGGCTCGCGCGGGAGCAGAGGACGCTTGGCTTTGTTTTTGCGTGCCCATTGCAGCCGTGGTAAACGGAGCTCGACCTGCAGGGGCTCACGTTCATCCCCCTGCGAAAGCCCCTTGTTGGCCATCTGTCTCGCGAGCGCAACGTAAAGAACCGCAACCAGAAACACCCCAAACAAGATACCCAGTATTTGCAGGAAAATGGGGTTGGCCTCGGCTAGTTCGCGTACGTCGGGGAGGGGGTTGTCTAGCCAAGGGCTGGCACCCTCGCGCGGCGGAGTTGTCCTGCTGCGTGCTAGGCTCTGTAAGAAGCGCAACACCACGACCAACGCCCCGGCCACATAGCCGAACGGATACAGCACTAACAACAACAGTTCGCGTCCCAGCCCGGCAATCACAGCGAACAAGGGCCGCAAACTAAATACGCCGCGCCCAGCTAGGGCAACAGAGGCAAAGAACAAACAAGCGGCACCGAGCATCCACACAGCCCCCCTGTAGGTAGGGGCGTGCTTCGACGTTGCCTCAACATGTTGTTCCCATGTGAAGCCAAGCGAAAGCAGGCTGGCCAGTGAAAAGCCGAGCAGCGCGTCTAAGGTTGCCGGTTGCCCCGCAAATGGGGCCACAAAAAGCGCGAATCCCATAAAGACAGAAACTAGAGTGAGCCATTGCCGTACTTCCGCATATTCCCAATCAGCGGTCGCGAGGGAAAATGCCATGAGGCAAAGCGCGTAGACGGTGAAAGCAAAAACTGATAGGGCTAAAGCACCTACGTTCATCAGGAGGTTGGCAGTAGCTGCCGCAGCCAAAGCGGTGGCCTGGGTAAGCGTCATTCGCTGCCACCAGCGGCATTTTCCACAGAGATGCGCTATCGCCAGTGAAGCTAGTCCAGCTAGGAGCATATGCCAGGGAGCTGGCATATGCAATTTAGCGGTGTGCAGCAGAGCACTCAATATAGTGGCCCAAGTGTGCATCACGATCGCCAAAGCAGCAAGCGCGAGCGTTTGCGCTAGGAACAGACGCACTTTACTGTACATTCATCATCCCTGCCTTTGTATCCAAAGCATCGATGCGTCGTCAAACAGAGGGTTCGCCACACTCCCTGTATATACCACGCGTAAGGGCGAGCGGCGTATCTCTGCTTGCTCCAGAGTAGCTATAATTTCCTCGGTCAGGCTAGGGGTCACTAACACCAGTGTAGTGCCGAAATGCCGCTGCTCTAACGCTGAAGCGATAAAGGTGCTAGGCTTCCAGAGCGCGTATCGGTTAGCTAGTCCGAGTGTGGCCAAGAAACTTTGCATATGCTCCTCGCCCGCACCGAGGCTTAGATCGGTAATGTAGTCGTTCGCGGAAACACCCACGCTACCATGGTTTTCTAGTAGGGCAACGCCTAGGCTTGCGGTGACCTCAATCGCCCACTCGGTCTCGGCACTGTCAAGCCCCTGCCATACCTGGTCGTTGTTGGCGAGGTTTAGTAGGAATTGCACGCTGATGTGGGTGGAGGGCTCATGCACGTGCACCAATAGGCGCGCGGCCTTGGCTGTGGCCTTCCAGTTGATGCGGCTTAAAGGGTCGCCGGGTGTGTATTCGCGCACGCCGCGCAGGCGCAAGGGGTCCTCGTGCAGGAAGCTCCGCAAAGAGCTTTCGCCAAGCATCGCTAAGGGGTGGCACGACAGCTCACTTAGCGCATGTATCTTTGGGTAAACGAGAATTTGCGCTTGCGGCCCAAACTGCCACTGCTCGCGTCCGTACCCGAAGGGTCCGGCCAAATCAACCCTAGTGGGGCCCACAATGTACACACCGCGGCTTGGGCAGCTTACGGCGTAGTGGCGTCGAACCCTTTGCCACATGCCTAGGCTAAAAGCGTGCTGCAGGACGCGCCTGCGCCGGTCAGCAGCCAGTGTGTTTCCCTCGACCTCAAGCCCTAGGGGCAGCTCGTCCCACACCTGTAACAGCGAAATCGGGAAGAAGCTCCGATTTTCGATTTCCACGGTCAGGCGCAGGGTATCGCCAGGCCAAGCAAAGCGTTCTGAGAAAGTGGTCTTGTAGGTCAGGGTCAATTGCCCCGACCGTGCGTAGTAGCGAGGGAGGTACACTAAGAGCAGGCATCCTGCCCCAAAGATCACGAGTGCCGGGGAACGCAAAGCAAGGCCAAGCATCACCATTAACCAGTAAAGAAACACAAGTGCGGTGTGCCGGGCCGAAACGTGCTCCGCGCGGGTTATCTCGCGTTTCTGGTCGTCTCTTCCGCCAGTGTTGGTGCGACTGGTCATGCATCCGTGTCGGGCAGAACAGGGACAGGGACTTGGGTTAGAACGGCGTTAACCACAGATTCTTGGCTGAGGCCGCGCAAACGGTACTGGTTTTTAAGTATCAGTCTGTGGCTCAAAACAGATTTAGCGAGCGCTTTGACGTCGTCCGGTAAAACATAGGCTCTCCCAAGCAGAGCGGCGCGTGCGCGCGACGCACGCATTAATGCTAGCGTTGCGCGCGGGCTGGCACCTAGACGAATCGCCTCATGGTCGCGTGTTGTGCGCACGACAGCCACTATGTACTCGGACACAGCTTCGCCAAGATGCACAGATTGCGCCTCCGTGCGCAAGGTCACGAGGTCTTGTGCATTGGCAACGGGCTCGAGTGTAGTCAAGGGGTTTGCTTGCGCAAAGCGACGTAGCAGGAGGCCTTCTTCGTCTGCCGAGGGGTATCCGAGCGCCAACCGCATAAGAAAGCGGTCTAGCTGCGCCTCGGGCAAAGGGAAGGTGCCCTCCTGTTCAATGGGGTTTTGCGTTGCCATAACCAAAAAAGGGTCGGCTAGCGGTCGCGTTTCGCCATCTGTTGTCACTTGCCGTTCTTCCATGCACTCGAGCAGAGCCGCCTGTGTGCGCGGGGTAGCGCGGTTTATTTCGTCGGCCAAAAGCACATTCGTGAATGCGGGTCCCTTGCGGAACTCAAATTGCGCGGTGGCCTCGTTAAACACGCTTACGCCGGTCACGTCAGAAGGCAACAGATCTGGGGTGAACTGCACGCGCTTAAAATCTAGTTGAAGCGATCGGCTCAGGGTCTTAGCCAGCATGGTCTTGCCTGTCCCCGGCACATCCTCAAGCAGCACATGCCCCTCACAGGCTAGGGCTATTAGCATGAGGTCGATTACATGCTCTTTGCCTACCAAGACTTTGGCGATGTTTTGGCGCAGGCGAGCGGCAGTGGCCATCGCCCCCATTACAGAACACTCCTTTCAATTGAGGACGGCGTTCTGCTCACGTCCAAGTAGAATGGGAGAGGCGAGGGCGTAATTTCCGCAATACGGCTCTCTGCCGCTTGGGTTAGGTCGCGCTTTAGCCACTCGAAGATGGAGTAGTCATTCGCGAAGTGCATAGGAAAGACAAGCCGTGCGTCGACGCGCGACATAAAGTATGTAAGGCCTAAAGCATACGCTTGCAGAAGACGCGGGTCTACGGGCACAAAGGCGATGTCAACCTCTTTGGGCAGAGTATCGATCTCTTGACGGTACTGCTCAGCCATCGCCCTGTTGTCCTCGTCCGGCTCGCCTTCCCAGTGCCACCAGTTTAGGTCGCCCGCGTGAAAGATGCGGTAGCCGTCTGCTTCGACCCAAAACGCAACACCTGCGTCTGTAGACGCATAGGTGGTGATGCTGAGCGAGCCTAACAAACAGTGGTGATTCGCGCGCAATGTCGTTACGTCGGCTACTCCATCCGGGACTGGGACATCTAGAGAGACCACATAACTGATCTGTGCACACTGGTCACGCCAGTCCCAAATGACGGGTGCATAGTGGTCGTGGTGTGCATGCGAAACAAAGACAACCACATGTCTGCCTCGCGCTGCCGCCAAAATTTGGTCTGCAGTCGTGCTGCAGCCAGAGGGGCAGTCGCGGTAGTAGTCAAAGATCAAAATGTAGTTTCTGGTCACCACCGCGAATCCGCTGTGGTAGAGGTAATAAACTAGTACCGGGTCAGCTGTTTGCTGCATCGAGGAACCCCCTTCGTCGTTTGGCACAGGACGAGCCACGCGTCTCTACCGTTTGCTCGGCAAAACCTCTAGCCAGTAGCCATCAGGGTCCTCAATAAAGTAAAGTCCCATGGCGGTGTTTTCATAGCAGATGCAGCCAAGCCTAGTGTGCAACGCGTGCGCCGCCTCGTAGTCGTCAACTACAAAGGCGATGTGGGACTCGTTGTCGCCTAGGTTGTACGGCGTTTGGCGGTCGCGCATCCACGTCAGCTCGATACGAAAATGGCTCGTTTCGTCGCCAAGAAAGGCGAGAACGAAGCTGCCATCGCTTGCTTCTTTTCGCCTGACTTCCACGAGACCTAATGCTTCTTTGTAGAATTTAAGGCTCTTCTCAAGGTCAAACACATTGATGTTGCAGTGCGCTATAGAAAACTTCACTTTGCACTTCCCCCTTTCTCTGCGATTATATCGCATATGCTAAGGACTGGCAAAGGGGGCGTCCTGAACAATAGGAGTACTCTGGTTAGAGCACTCCTGTTACAAGTATGTAGGTGCCGTAGGAGATGGCTGCTCCTACTAAGACGTCGGTTAGGTAATGAAACCCTAGCACTACTCTCGACATACCCACCAAGAACGCTAACGGATACAACAGAGGCTGCAGGTGAGGATAAAACAACCCCAACACTAGGGTCCATGCAAAAGCACAGGCGGTATGCCCAGAGGGAAACGAGTACTGGCAGGCCGGGGGGTTTTTTGTGAGGGACCACTCATGCACGACGTATGGGCGTGTACGGTGCACCAAACGCTTGACGGACTGCACCACCACTTGTGATATTCCAATGACCAAAGTGGCATGTACTCCCACTGCCGTATCGCTGACCCACCCAAGGAGCAATGCCAACAAGCCAACGCCTACTGCAGCATAAGTTTCGCCAAACAAGGTTATGCCGCGCATAAACGTGACGACAACCCGCCCATGCAACCTGCGATTCATAAAGTAATACACCGCGATATCTGTCTCTAGCAGCGAAGATTTAATGCGCAAGGAAAGCGCCTCCCTTTTGCCTTATTGCTTGTTGGTTGCACTGTAACACGCCAGTGTCAAACCAGTGTTCATAGTTTGATAACAGCCTGTAAAATCGAGGCGCAAAGCTTTTACAAATCATTAATGCTTGTCAAACAGCAGGTTCATAGCTTATCGTGTAAAATAAAGATGTAGCTAGTGAGAGAAGGTGCGCCACTTGTTAAAAGGATTTTCGCTCGAGGAACGCAGCTGGATGATGTACGACTGGGCCAATTCCGTCTATTCATCGGTAGTGACCGCCGCTGTATTGCCAATTTACTTTACCTCGCTGACAGCCGCTGCCGGCATCACCGGCGCCATATCCAGTGTCTACTGGGGATATGCTGTGGCAGCGGCATCGCTGATTGTGGCCCTATTCGCCCCCTTGCTCGGAGCTCTCGGGGACTATAAGGGGATGAAAATGCGCCTGCTCAGGGTGTTTCTCGCCATCGGTGTCATCTCCACCGCAGCTCTCGCCTTCTTTACGGGTTGGCAAGTGATCCTTGGCGTCGCGATTATTACTGCAGTTGGTTTCGCGGGCGCCACCATTTTTTACGACGCGTCCCTTGTCGATGTCACTACACCTGAGCGCATGGATAAAGTATCTAGCTATGGTTTTGCCATGGGCTATATTGGCGGTAGCACCATTCCCTTTATTGGGAGCATCGCGCTGATTATGTTTGGCGAGCAGATAGGCATCCCGCGTGTCATCGCGACTCGACTGTCGTTTGTAATTACCGCGGGGTGGTGGGCCCTTTTCTCTATACCTATGCTAAAGCACGTCAAACAAAAGCACTACCTCGAGCACGAACAAGGGATTATGGCAGCAAGCTTTAGGCGCGTAAGTACGACTCTGCGCAATGTGAAGTCCTACCGACGCGTGTTTTTGTTCTTGGTGGCCTACTTCTTTTACATTGACGGGGTGGGAACGATCATTCGTATGGCTACTATCTACGGGGCGAGTGTGGGCATCGGCACGACTACCATGATGGCGGCATTGGTGGTCATTCAAATTGTTGCCTTCCCCTGCGCCATTATTTTCGGACGCCTAGCCGAAAGATTTGGCAGCGCAACCATGCTTTTCGTGGGGATTGGCATTTACATGGTAATCAGCGTGCTCGGTTTCCGCATGACCACAGCGGCCGAGTTCTGGGGCATAGCGATGTTGGTCGCTACCGCTCAAGGTGGAATACAGGCAATTTCTCGCTCACACTTTGGCAAGATGATTCCCAAACAGAAGTTTAACGAGTTCTTTGGCATGTACGATATCTTTTCCCGCTTTGCTGCCATTTTGGGACCCATGATGTTTGCCTTTCTCACTCAAGCAACGGGCAACCCGCGCTTTGGCGTGCTGAGCGTAGTGTTTCAGTTTACAATGGGAGCTATATTCTTGTGGCTGTCGGAACGGGGGGTTAGAACGGCACCGCCCGTGCACAAGGTGGCAGCGTGACGCGTCGCCTAGTTGTTGTTTCGGTTGACGCGCTTTCGGTAGACAACTGGAACGAAGTCCTAACCTTACCGACGTTTAAGTCGCTCATAGATAGCGGTGTCTACAGCAATCAACTCAGCAGTGTTTTCCCGACCCTGACCTATGCCGTCCATGCAACTATGGTCACCGGCATGTTCCCCGAAAACCACGGCATCTTGCATAACCACCCACTGCAGCCGTTTGTACCGGAGAAAGAGAAACAGTGGTACTGGTACCGCCGGGACTTGCGCGCGCAACCCATTTACGATGTGGCACGTATTCATGGGCTGACTACCGCCGCCTTCTTGTGGCCGACCACCGGAAGAGCAAAAATACACTATAACCTGCCGGAAATCGTGGCGCTAAAAGGGGAAAACCAAGCCCTGAAAGTGCTGCGTAACGGGAGCACTTTGTACTGCACGGAACTAGAGCTGCGCTTTCGCCACATTAGGCAAGGTATCGGTCAGCCTTATCTTGACGACTATACCACCGCCTGCGCCGTGCATACCATCAAGACACGCCGCCCGCACCTGACTTTGGTTCACCTTATCGACCTTGATGACCGCAAGCATTACTACGGGACTAAGAGCGACGAGGCCAAGGCAGCGCTTAAGCGCATGGACAGGCGTTTAAGAGAGATTATCGCTGCTACAAAGGCTGCCGGCACCTACGCTGAAACAACCTTCTTAGTTATTGGCGACCACGGGCAGCTTGACGTAAACACCCGCGTAAGGCCAAACGTATTGCTGCGCGAGGCAAAGCTACAGGGGCAGGCGAGTGGCTCTACAGAGTGGCGAGCCTACCTGCAGTGTAACGGCGGCAGCGCTTATCTCTATGTGCGGGATGGCGACGCCGTGGCGCACGAGCTGGCGATGGCAGCACTTGAAGCCGCTTCTGCGGCGGGCAAGTGGGGGATTGAGCGCGTGTTTACAGGCGAGTGCCTAGCCGCGCTTCGCGTCGGGAGCGGCATAGCTGCGGCTGTCGAAGCTAAGGCTGGGTTCACGTTCGAGGAGGCATTTGACGAGCCTGCGATAACAGAAATCGCCCCCACAGTAGGGAAGTTCGCTAACCACGGCTATTCGCTCGACAAACCAGATTACACCTGCGTGTTTATTGTCGCAGGGCCTGCGGTTGCCCGGCGGGGGTTTCTGGGACCTCTGCGCATGGTGGACATTGCCCCAACGATGGCCAAAGTGCTAGGCATTCCCTTCCCCGGCTGTGACGGTACAGCAATAGCTGGCGTAGGCGCTTCTGCTCAAGTGGCGGTGGGTAAACATGGAGGTTAAGTCCAACGGAATTCGCACTTTAGTAGGCGCATCGCTGGCCATCTTTTTTCATGGGTCCCTAGTGTTTGGTCTACCCGGGTTGATGTCGCCGGTGTGGGGCGAGCGGTTAAAGATAGGCTCGGGGGCGCTGAGCCTAGTGATGTTTTTTTTGCTGGCGGCGCTAGGCATTTTTATGTTCTTTGTGGGCAAATGGACCGCACGCTACGGCGCAAAAAGACTCATCATGGTGGGTACGCTACTGGCTGCGGCAGCGGCGGCAATGACGGCCATAATAGACAATGTGTGGATGATTTACGCGTGGGCCTTTTTGATTGGGGCCGCCAGTTGTTTTGTTTATTCCCCCGGCATCAATGTGGTGCAGCAGTGGTTCCCGCACATCAAGGGCACAGTGTCCGGCATTGTCAATATGACTTTCGGCATTGCTGCCGCCATTATGGTGCCTCTTTACCGCGTGTGGCTCGACAGCTACGGTGTAGAAGTCATGGCACTTGCCGCGGCCTGCCTGACGCTGGTGCTTGGCCTCCTCGGCTCGCAACTGATTGTCTTGCCGCAGCCCGTAACTCCGCCGCAGGGCACCAAGGCAGAGGCGACAAGTAGCGTGCGTGCGGAAGCGCGTGCGCTCACTCCCGCCGCAGCCGTGCGCACGCGGAACTTTTGGTTGCTGTGGGTGGTATGGGCGCTGATGGGCGCGGCGGGCATCACCATGGTAACTCAATCCGTGCGCTTTGGCTTGCATCTGGGCTTTGGCTTCGCGGCTGCCTCCGGCATCCTAGCGAGCTTCAATTTAACTAATGGGCTTAGCCGCCTCGTATCCGGTGTCGTGTCGGATAAGCTGGGACGCAAACAAACCTTAGCCCTTAGCTTTATTCTGGCCGGGGTTGCCTACTTTGTTCTGCCGCATACCAGCTCACTCGGCATCATTATGCTACTCGCCGCCGCCGTGGGCTTTGGCTACGGCACGTTGTTTGCCTGCTCCGCGCCGCTTATTGCGGAGTGCTTTGGGCCAAAGCATTTTGGCGTTATCTTTGGTCTGGTATTTACTTCCTTTGGCTTTGTGTCGGGTCTAGTCGGTCCTGTGGCTACGGGCATGATTTTGGACCATACCAGCACAAACTACGGTGCAGCTTTCGCCTTCCTCGGCGCACTGTGTGTGGTGTCGGCTGTGTTCGTGATGTCGGTCGCCGAACCTAAAATCGCGTAGCCCTTGCTTGTAGTTTTTGGGACGCCTCTCGCCCTATGTCCTCGCCCTATGGCGCGGGGTTTTGCCCCAAGGCGGCGGTCACTCTGTTTAGCTTATACGCCTCTTTTAGCAGGTTGTAGGCCGCATGGCAGTCTCCGTGCCGTTCCATGCAAGGTGCTCCGTAGACAAGTACTTCGGCCGCCCGGCTACAGTGAGCTAGGTCAAGAAAGAGCGAAGCAAAATTCTGTATCACGGGCAGAATGGAGTCTTTCGCGGCCCTCCTAAGTTGGCTTTTAGCCACGGCCCATTGTGTCTTTGTGTATTCATAGCTCCCCTTATTGGGGGCGACTAAAAGCACGGACGATAGATAATGCTCTAGCGATTTACATATCTCCTCCGGGTAAGGGTCTTGTTCGGCTAAAAATAGAAGAAGCTCTCTCCGCGCAGTATGTGCAACTCTGGCGGGGAAACGGGAGTAGCTGTCAATCGTCCGCAGTATCGCCAGTGCCGCGTCGTTCTGCCCCATTCTAACAAGGCATGTCCCCCAAGTGATAACTGTGGACGCATAAAACTCCATGTCGCGGCGCTGCTCTGCCAACACTGCGGCCTGTTCGGCCCACCTAAGCGCCCCTGCGATATCACCCATGTGCTGTGCACATATTGCCCGGCCGTGGTAGGCCTGAAGCAAACCCCCGCCATCATCCTCCCCGACAGCAGTGGCAATCTCCACATAACACTTTTGCGCTGCTTCTATTTGGCCAAGCGCAAAGTAAACGCTGCCGAGCAGATAAAGCGTTAACCGCCGTTCTCCTAACATGTCATTGGCGCTTCTGAGTACACCAAGCGCCTTGTTGCACATCTCTAGCGCCTGAAAGTATAAACCTGCGGTATAGGTTGCATGCGCAGCGAGATAGCAGCAATACCACTGTTTGTCCTTTCTTGGCTCCGCCTCAAACAGCGTTTCAGCTATGAGCGCATGGTTGACGGCGCTTAAGTGCCTACCCTCCTTTTGCTCATACCAAGCCATTACCTCATGCCTGCGTGCTTTGAGGTTATCCGGTAAAGAAGAGTATCCCTTCAGAGCATCTAAAGCCAACCGGATACCTTCGCTATCACCGATTTCAATGCAGGTGTGAGCTTGACTGATGAGGAGGAGAGCCCGCTCGGCGTCAGACGCGCTCCAGTCAACCATAAAATACTCCAAGGGCTTATGCAATTTCTGTGCCAGTATACCTATGGTCGCAGTTGACGGGTTACGCTCATTGCGCTCAATCTCGCTAATCAAAGAGCGGGATAGCTCAGTCCCCGCTAGTTGGGCCTGAGTTAGTCCCGCCTCTTTACGCGCCTTGCGAATTTTAGTGCCTAACACTCCGCGACACCACCCCTCTTTAATAGAGTTAGCTCGTTCATACAAGTTCAATGTGTCATCGTGCCACAATATTGTCCTTGTGCCACATGTTGTGATGAGTATATCATGGCATTGACAGAAGAGTTATGCAAAAAACTGAACGGAGGGTTCCAATTGAAAAACTTCCTCGCCCTGCTCTGCGCTTTTTGTTTGGTAATGACAATGTCCGTCTCTTCACTGGGTGCTGCGGCGCAAGTAAATGCAGCCCACGGAGCGGTGATCATCCACAACGACCCCTGCCCCCATCTTCCCCCTCCCACCAGAAAATCGCTCCCAGTAATTGCGCTCTCGGACCCAAGGCATGGTGGCGGCCCGGGCGCTTCGTCGGGCAGCGGCGCATCTGGGGGGTGATAGCATAAAACATGACACCCATCTCCAACCTTTTCAGAAAACCATCACTTGGCCATTTTGGGGGCCAGAACAATAGAGCACGTAACGAAATTTGAGGAGGGTATGCATGAGAACAGTTTTCGCAACCCTAGTGTTGGCACTCGTCGTAGTCAGCTTAAATATAGCTTCGGCTTCGACGGGTAGAACTCTGACGGTATTTCACTCGGATCAGAATTGGATAGGGTTTAATCCTAGCAGAACCATATGGGCTAATCTTGTTGACGCTGGGTTTACCGCGGCGGAATTCGTGGCCTATGTAGACCATGCGCGGAGCCAATGGGCCAGAGCTGGTATTCATACGCTTATGGTAAATGACCGTCCCTCTGCTTCAATAGAGCTTTTTGGGGGATCGCGAGTTGCGCTTGAGCAGCTTGAAAGCCGTTTGGTGAGACGTTCTGCCCTTGCGTATGTTGTGTCTCATACCCAGGTTGGAACCCACATCTTTGGCGGTCGGCCTATCCCTAACTTTAGAATCGACTTGATGAGGATATACGTCCCGCGCCAACCTTGGTACTA
>QLUB01000043.1 GCA_018725205.1 candidate division NPL-UPA2 bacterium | reverse complement strand
CACGGGGCCCTTCAAGTACTTGAGCCACATCGCCGGTCAGGAACTCACGCTGGTGCGTAACGACGCCTACTGGGGCGAACAGGCGATACTCGAACAGATTCGCTTCCGCATTATTCCGGATCACACCACGCGTATGCTCGCCCTGCAGACCGGCGAGGTAGACATCGCCATTCGTGTGCCCATGCCCGACGTAGCAGGACTGCGCGCTATCCGCGATTTTACCGTCTACCAGATTAACCCACCCATGGTCAGGCACCTGTCATTTAACTTATTCCGGGCGCCCGTGAATGATGTGCGAGTGAGGCAAGCAATATCGCATGCCATCGATCGCAAAGCTATTATTGACGGCGTTCTGCTCGGCATTGGCGGCGCATATGCCCCTAACTTCATTACTCCACTGATGCCATGGTCCATCTACAGACAGACACCAGGCTATGCCTTCAACGTGGCACGCTCCCGAGAGCTCTTAACCGAAGCCGGCTGGGGTACCATAGGTGCCGATGGCATCCGCACTCGCGACGGCGTCCGGCTACAAGTAAATCTATTTGCCAGTAGCACCGCAGCCATGGTCAGACAAATCACAGAGGCAGTGCAGCACATGATGCGTGACGTCGGTATAGACATGAAGATTACTGTTTTGGAGCCTGCCGCTTACTTTACGGCTACAGACAGAGGCGATCACCACATCGCTTTGGTCCATAATATTATCGCGTCCGGCACCGGCGAGATCCTGCTGCGGCGCGCTCACCGGCTTGATACCAGTAACCGTATCACCAATGTTACTTGGATGGGCGACAGGATGGACATGCTCATTGAGGTTGCGACAGCCACCTTTGACCAGGCCACCCGTTTTGACCTCTACCGCCAGATTCAATGGGAGTACCACAGGCAGGCCGTACTCGCTCCGATCAACTTTATGATCGAGTACGATGCTTCTGGAGCATATGTCCGTGAGTATAATCCCCATAGCAGTCTTTGGGCACAGCGCTTCGACACGACTTATCTTGTCCCGCGACCGCGGCGGCGTTAGTAACGTTTAAAGGGGGATATTGCCACATAGTCTCTATCCCCCTCCTCGTCCCTCCTCGTCCACCGCCGGCAGGGTAAGAGATACCGCATATAGTGAGGGTGGTAGTGGTATGTTGCGCAAGTATGTGATGCAGAGACTGGCCATGGCACTGATCACCCTGTGGGTAGCGACTTTCGTCATCTTTTATCTGGCGCGGCTATTGCCGGGGGATGCGGTAATTTTGACCCTCATGTAGGTTATGGATGCCGATGCATCCAAGTATGGAGGTTGCAGGGGAGTGTTACGAAAATACATTTCACGCAGGATAGGCGCTGCCTTTGCCACAGTGTGGCTTGCTACTATTGTGGTCTTCTTTCTCTTGAGTTTGGTCCCTGGAGATCCCGTGTTCTTAATGCTTATGGAAGCTGGCGGGTTGCCGCCTACGCCTGAGCAGCTGAGCGAAACGAGAGCCAGGTTAGGGTTTGATCAACCTACGCATGTGCGATACATGATTTGGGTTAGGAACATGTTGCGCGGAGACTTTGGGGAGTCAATGCAGACAGGACTGCCAGTCGCGACAATGTTGCGGAGCGCTTTTGGCGCCACCATACAGCTGGCACTCGCTTCTATGGTTGTCGCTATAGTGATTGCTTTCCCGGCGGGCATTCTTGCCGCCACCAAGCAAAACACCATCGCCGATTCTGCGGCCCGTTTTGGCTCTTTGCTTGGATTGTCGATGCCGAGTTTTTGGCTCGCTCTGTTGCTTATGCTGCTTTTTGGTTTGCAGCTAAGGTGGCTGCCTGTGTTTGGTTTCGGAACGCTACGCCATTTAATACTCCCCGCTCTAACTGTGGGAACCGGTATGGCCGCTCTTTCCGCAAGGCTCATTAGGTCGAGTATGCTGGATGTGCTCAAGGAGGACTATATTCGCACGGCGCGCGCCAAGGGACTGAGTGAGCGTGTAGTAATATGGGTGCATGCCCTGAAATGCGCCATGATACCTGTCATTACTATTCTTGGCCTGCAATTAGGTTTTGCTTTGGGTGGCAGTGGGATTGTGGAAACGGTTTTTGCTTGGCCCGGCATGGGGCGGATGATGGTTACTGCTATCTTTGCGCGCGATTTTGTGGTCGTCCAAGGGGTTACTTTCATGTTTGCCGTGACCATCACCACCGCAAACACTTTAGTTGACATCTTGTACGTCTACCTTGACCCGCGCATACGGTATTAGGAGGAGAGTGCAGGGTATGCTCAAGGGAGTACGACGCCTACTTAAAGATAAGCTCGCAAGAATCGGTCTTGTAGTCATCGCGCTATTTGTATTGTCTGCGCTGTTTGCCCCATTTATTGCGCCATACGATCCACTGGATCAAAATCTCAGAAACACCCTGAGTTCCTCAAGTGCGAGCAACTGGCTTGGCACCGATTTACTGGGGAGAGATATATTGAGTCGAATCCTCTACGGAACCCGGGTCTCGCTGCTCACCGGAATATTCGTAGTGGGCACTGTATCGGTTACGGGGTGTACCCTAGGCAGTCTGGCTGGGTATTACGGTGGGACAACTGACCGTGTTATTAGCCAAGTCACCGACGTGGTATTGACCTTCCCGGGACTGATCCTGGCTATGGCCATAGCCGGGATGCTCGGGCCCGGCCTGTTCAATGCGATGGTTGCTTTGGCTATGACAGGCTGGCCTAGCTACTGTCGAGTTATGCGCGGACAAGTCCTTGCCGTGAAACAGAAGGACTATGTGGAGGCAGCCAGAGCCAGCGGTGCGAGCGATTTCGTGATACTAACGCGCCATATAGTGCCCAATTGTTTCTCACCCATAGTGGTCATGGCTACTTTGGGTATGGGCGGTATTATCTTAGCTGCAGCCGGCTTGAGTTTCTTGGGGCTGGGTGCACAACCCCCCACACCAGAGTGGGGATCAATGCTGAGCGACGCGAGACCCTTCCTACTACGGGCACCGCATTTGGCCATCTATCCGGGCATAGCCATCATGCTGGTGGTCTTAAGCTTTAACCTGGTCGGTGATGGCTTAAGAGACGCACTCGATCCCCGTCGGGCGGAACAAAGGGGTTAGAATTAGCATTCCCAAGGGTGCCGGGGAACGGCCGAATATGAAAAGGAGTGACTTACAGATGTCCAGTGAGCTGTTCGTAAAACTCAAAGAGGTAGAGGGACTCTATCACCGTCCCGATTGGTACAGACCGTTAGCCTATGGCGAAAACATCTACATGGACACGACCTATCTGCTGCCGGGGGTGGAGCTGGTAATGGGCGGCCCGAAATATCTAGAAGGTACGGAACGTCTGGAACGTGTTATCTATACCATGACCGGAACCATCGAGGTCACGCATGCTGGTCAAACTGTCGTTGTCAACCCGCACACTGCGTTTATTGTGCCACTGGAGCCAACCTCGCCATTTGCCGTGAAGAATAACGGCCCAGAAGTAGCGAGTTACATCGTTTGTTACTCACCACCGCCCCATCCGGAACTGAATATACAGCGGCGTGAGGAAATGATAGCCCGCTACAGACAGAATAATCGTCCCGTAAAATCCGCGGAGGAAATGGAACAACTCATCGCTAACCCCGAAAAAATATAGAGGAGTGACTTACAATATGACGCAAGATTTATTTGTCAAAGTCAAAGAAGTTGAAGGATTCGACCATCGTCCCGAGTGGTACCGGCCCTTAGCGTTTGGTAAAAACATTTACATGAACATGACATATCTGTTGCCGGGGGTAGAGTTTGTCATGGGTTCGGCCAGAGAAAAAGAAGAAGAGTTACTAGAGCGCGTTGTGTATACGATGAGTGGGGTGATCGAGGTTACCCACGGTGAGGAGACCGTCGTTCTAGAACCACACACAGTTTTTGTGGTACCGCTGGCACCCGGGTTACCGTTTGTTGTGAAGAACAACGCCAAGGAAACGGCAGGTTTCATAGTAGCTATGTCTCCGCCGCCACATCCCGAGCATCCGGTCTATACGCGCGCAGAACTCATTGACATATACGTGACCAACAAGCGCATTCCCAAGTCTCCGACCGAAATGGAAGAGATGATACAGCGAGGGAAGTGACAGCGTGAGCCCATTAGTAGAAGTCAACAACCTGAAGACGTGCTTTAAAACAGGTGAAGGCGTGGTACGAGCGGTTGATGGCGTTAGTTTCTCCATCGAACCTAGACGAGTGCTAGGCGTCGTTGGCGAGAGCGGATGCGGCAAATCGGTAACTGCTCTTTCGATTATGGGGCTGGTTCAAGGACCAGCCGGTGCAGTAACGGCAGGAGAAATTTTGTATCACGGCGCAGACAAGACTATCGACCTAGCCAAACTGAATCCCAAGGGTGAGGTGTATCGTTCGATTCGTGGGAAAGAAATTGCCATGATTTTTCAGGAGCCCATGACTTCTTTAAACCCGGTCTACACAATTGGGTTTCAAATTATGGAGGCGGTCATGCTTCATCAACGGGTGAACCGCAAGGAAGCCAGACAAAAAACCATTGAAATGTTGCGGGCAGTGGAAATTCCCAGTCCGGAAGAGCGGATTCACCAGTACCCGCACCAACTGTCCGGCGGAATGCGCCAGCGGGTGATGATCGCCATGGCGTTGGTATGCCGACCCGCTCTCTTGATTGCGGATGAGCCAACTACAGCACTTGACGTTACGATTCAGGCCCAAGTTCTCCAATTGATGCGCAATTTGCGCCAGAAATTTGAAATGGCCATGATGCTGATCACACACGATTTGGGCGTTATTGCCGCGATGGCGGATGACGTTATGGTCATGTACCTAGGGCAAATTGTAGAAAGAGCGAGTGTTGATGACGTTTTCTATCAAACCAAACACCCTTATACCCAGGGGCTGATGAGTTCTATCCCCTCTTTGGCCACCAAACAGCACCGCCTAATCCCCATCGAAGGCACAGTGCCAGACCCGCTGGCTATGCCTATTGGGTGTAGGTTTCAACCGCGGTGTCGCCATGCCATGGAACGCTGCCACCATGAAAATCCAGCCTTAAAAGAAGTCGCCCCCGGGCACCAAGTTGCCTGCTTCTTGTATTGAGTGAAGGGGGAGAAGAAGATGATGCAATCAGCGGAAGTTCTGCTGCAAGTAAGCGATTTGAAAAAGCACTTTGCCGTGCAGCAGGGGATGTTCAAAAGCCAAGCGATACCTGTGAAGTCGGTTGACGGCGTGAGTCTGCATGTTAAGGATGGCGAGACTTTGGGTCTGGTAGGCGAGAGCGGTTGCGGGAAGACCACTCTGGGGAAGTCAATCCTGCGCTTGTTGGAGCCGACGGCAGGCAGCGTATTGTTTCGCAGCAAAGTCCTCTCGGCTGAGGGTGAGCCGCCTAAGCTCGTGGAGGTCACAAAAGCCACGCCGCGTGAGATGAAAGCGCTGCGACGCGAAATGCAGATAATATTTCAGGACCCCTACTCCTCGTTGAACCCGCGGATGACGGTAGGAGCAATCGTAGGGGAACCGCTAACTATCCATGGTGTAGCCCGCGGCAGCGAGTTACAGGATCGAGTGGCTAAGCTTCTAGGCGCGGTCGGGCTGCGCGCACACTACATGAAACACTACCCACATGAGTTTTCTGGGGGTCAGCGGCAGAGGATAGGTATCGCTCGCGCGCTGGCGCTAGGTCCGCGACTGATTGTGGCGGATGAACCGGTATCCGCGCTTGACGTATCGATCCAAGCGCAAGTCTTAAATCTGCTGGAAGACTTACAAGCAGAGTATGGTTTGACCTTTCTCTTTGTTGCTCACAATCTCTCAGTGGTCAAGCATATTAGCGACCGCGTCGCGGTGATGTATCTGGGGAAGATTGTGGAACTGGCCGATACGGAAGAGGTGTTCGAAAACCCAAGACATCCCTACACCGAAGCGCTCCTATCCGCTATCCCTGTTCCGGATCCAGGCTACAGAGCTGACCTTATTGAGCTCACGGGTGATGTGCCTAGTCCAACGAGGCCGCCTTCAGGTTGCAGTTTTCACCCGCGTTGTCACTACGCGAAGGAAGTGTGCAAGGCAGAAACCCCGGTGTACCGCAATGTAGGCGGGGGACACTTTGCTGCCTGCCATTTCGTGGATGCGCTGAAGCTGCGTTCGGTTCAAGCAACATAGTCAGCAATTTGCAACTCAATTCAGAAAGGAAGAGGAAAATGGTAAAGAGACAAATCGAGAAATTGCGCGACATAGAAGGACTGTATCATAAGCCGGAGTGGTACAGACCCCTTTTGTATGGCAAGCACCTCTACATGAATGTCACGTACTTGTTGCCGGGAGTCGAAATGGTCATGGGTTCGCAGAGGGAGAAGGAAGCTGAGATAATAGAGCGCGCTGTGTTCATGCTGTCGGGCGAACTAGAGCTTACCGTAAACGAAGCGAAGTTTGCCATCCAGCCTGAAACGGCCTTCCTAGTGCCGCGTGAATTCGCTGGACCCTATATTGTAAAAAATGTAGGCGACAAAACAGCCAGGTTTATGGTGGTTATGTCCCCACCACCGCACCCGGAACTCAAAACCGAAAATCGCCATCAGATCATCAAGCGCTACTTGGCTAACAAGCGTCCTGTCAAGTTCGCGGTTGAGATGCAGGAGTTTGAGGATAGCTAGGGCATGACGCGTAGCTGCTAATGCGAATTTTCCCAGCGGCGTGAGCTTGTTCCTAAGTACTTGTCTATGGCATCGAGCAGCCCGTTCAGCACCTCGCGCTGTTCTGGGCTGCCGCTGTCTACAAGACACTGGCTGATATGATCTTCCAATACGACTTTGCCGACGCTGTTAAGTGCGGAAGTAACTGCGGAAATTTGCACTAATAGGTCGCTGCATTCGCGTCCTTCTTCTGCCATGCGTTTTATGGCCTCTACATGACCAGCGATGCGGGCCAGCCGATTGATGACGCTTTTGCTTTGTGGGTGTGGGTGTAATGACATGTAATCATTTCCTCCTTATGTATCCCAGAGAGGGGGATAGGGAGAGTATAGCACATTCCTTACTGCTTTTCCAAGTCGCTCAGGGCCGTATATGCTAAAACTGCAAAATCGCTAGGAGAGAGCTCCCCGTCCAACAAACGGAGCCACACAGGTAGCAGGGTGTACTCCCAGCTGGCGCGCTTCACCGCCATCTCTGCCGCCGCACGGGTGTGGCGATGTCCGCGGAAGGCAGTTTGCCTAAACAGCGCTACACTAACAGCGGCTATATCAACTACCGGGGCTGGTTCTAAGAACGGTACAGGCAAGAGCAGGGGCGAGAGCCCCTCTTTTTGCGCGGTCAACCGTAGCCAGCGGGCTAGCGCCGGGTTAAGTGGGCCAATTAGACCGGCTTGGCCGCGCAAAAAACGTGTCAGCGCATCTTCATCAGCTTCCAGTGAACGATCCAGACCTAAGCTCGCCGCGATTCGCCGCGCTATTTCCCCCATTGTCTGCAGCTCGCCGTCGTCCCATGAGGGTTGGCGGCAAACACGCGGAAGGTGTAGCCGAGAGGAAGGCTGGCGAGCTCTCCTTTCACGGAGAGTTGAGCCGTGATAGCAGAGGAGTAGTGCTGCCGTTCCTCCGGACTTAAGTACATGCCGAGCGGTACTTGCAGCGGGCCATAACCCGCAGGGGAGTATGTGGAGTTAACAAGCACATTTAGCCCTAACCACCGCGTGCCAAAGCCGCCTCCCCAGTTAGTGCTCTTGTCCACTATCGTCCATTCGCCCACGGGCGTCCGCGTAAGTGGTCATGCCGCGAGACAGGCACATGGTCATCAGCAGTGCCAGCAGACACAACAAAAACCGCTTTGCCATCGACTCCGAACCTCCTAGCGTTGTCGCCTAAGTATATGTGCCGCCCAAAAGTGATATGCGGCAGGAGCTAGGCAGCGGCACAGCGAATAAACTACATGCGCGCGTGTGCGGAGAGTGCGTCAGCCGGAAAGGGTAGGTGTGCATGAAGCTAGTTTTTGCCGTCACTGCGGGGGTGGTCTTGCTCGTTGCTCCCTTAATTTGGTTATGGGTGTTGCAGCCTGCGCCCCCCGAAATTATTGTCGCCTTAGAGGCCGAGCCGATCACGCTCGACCCTTTTAACGCCGTAGATCATATTTCCCCCGTAGTACAACAAGTTATCTTCGAAGGGCTACTGGAACTTGGCGCTAACAATACGGTGCTGCCTAAGCTAGCAACGGCCTTCACAGTCAGCGATGATGGACGTGCCATTACTCTTACTCTGCGCCAAGGAGTCAGGTTTCACGACGGCACGCCCTTTGACGCCGCAGCAGTCAAACAAAACTTTGAGTTCCTGCTAGACCCGCGTAACCAGATGGCGCGTCGCTATCTCTTTGACTTTATTGATGCCATTACGGTTCATGACCCACACTCCATCACCTTTGCCAGCAATCGGGCAGATTACGCGCTATCCTACTACTTCGCTCATCCTGCAGCCGGAATAAAGTCGGCGCGCGAACTGGATAAGCGGGCCCGCGACCCGCTGCATAATCTCACGCATACCGCCGTGGGCACGGGTCCATTTCGCCTTATCCTGTGGCACGGCAGGCGGTACGTGGAGCTTGAGCCTAACCCCTACTACTGGGATAGCAGTGCCAAGCCAGCCTCGCGCTTGCGATTCCTGTTCGTTCCCGACGCTAAACAGCGCATGGAGATGCTTAAGCGCGGTGATGCGCATGTGGCCTTCCCCGCGACTCCCGCAGAACCTCTGCAAAGCAAGGATCTTACAGCACTGGAAATGCCGCTCCCGCAGGTGTATTATGTTGGCCTGAATCTTGCGCATCGAGAGCTTATGGACGTCAGGGTAAGGAAAGCTATGAACTACGCAGTAAACCGGGAGCACTTAATGGCTGCAGCTAATATGCGCGGTCTCCCTCTGGCTACGCCTGTATCTCCCGCTATTTTTGGCTACGCTCCCACAGAAGACTTTACCTACAACCCCTCCCGCGCACGCAGCTTACTGGCACAGGCAAACTGGGCCCAGCTTAGTCCACTCGAGCTTTTTGTGGCTGACCGGCCAGAGACAGTGGCGTTGGCGAGAGCAGTAGAGGCCGATCTAGCTGCCATAGGCATCATTGTCGAGGTCGTTACGTTACCTGAAGGCGCATTGCTTGCGCGCCTTGACGCCGGTGATGCGCCTGATATGTGGCTGATGCACTGGCGACCCTATTCCGGGGAAATACACGCGGTGTTAGCAGCGAATTTCACGCAACCTAGAGCGTTCCTGAGAAACAACAACGCTGGCGCTTATTTTAACGAGCAGATAGAGAGGCGGCTGGACAAAGCGCGTGCTACGCCGCAGCTGTCCGCCGCCCTAGAGGAGTTTGCAGAGTTGCAGGCAACAGTCAGGGAAGACGCGCCGTGGCTTTTCCTGTTTACCCCGGCGCGGCAAGCTGTGCATATGCATACAGTGACGGGTATCGAGGTTGGAGCAAATGGCGCACTGCGGCTAAGTCGAATCAGGCTGGCGCGACATGTGCTAAACTAGGCCTTGGCAGTTAGCGCCAAGAACTCGTCTAATTCTGCTAACGCCGAGTCGATAGCCGATTGCCAGAACTCCGTTCGCGTGATATCTACGCCGAGGTGACGCAGGGCTAGGTCCTCCGTGCGCATACGACCCGTATCCCGCAGCAGGTCATCGTATTTCTTGGCAAATGAGGGGCCTTCTTGCATGGCTTGAGCGTACACGCCGGTGGCAAAGAGGTAGCCGAAGGTGTAGGGGAAGTTGTAGAACGGGACGCCGGTGTTAAAGAAGTGGAGCTTCGCTGCCCAGAAATGCGGGTGATACTTGTCCAGAGTATCGGCAAAGGCCTCTTTTTGGGCCATAACCATGAGCTCGTTCAGTCGCTGCTTACTTACTACGCCGCGCTTGCGCTCGTCGTAGAATCTTGTTTCAAAGAGGTAACGCGCCTGGATGTTCATTAGCAGTGTGGCGGCACGTTGCAGCTTGTCTTCCATTAGCGTAATCTTCTCCGCCTGTGAGCCAGCCAGCGCCAAAGCGGCGTCGCCTACAGCGACTTCGGCAAAAGTAGAGGCTGTCTCTGCGACATTCATTGCGTACTGCTGCGCGAAAGGCGGGAGCTCATTCATTACCGACTGGTGGTAAGCGTGGCCAAGTTCATGCGCTAGCGTCGTCACATTACTCATCGTACCCGAAAACGTCATAAAGACGCGGCTTTCCTGTTTTTCGGGGAAGGTGGTGCAGAAAGCTCCCGGGCGTTTGCCGGGGCGGTCTTCGGCCTCGATCCACCGCTCGCTAAAGCACTTGGCGGTAAAGTCGGCCATGGCCGGGTTAAAGCGGCGGAACTGCTCCACGATAAAGTTCGCAGCCGCGTCAAAGCTCATCTGGCTTCCGACAGAGCCGACAGGCGCATTCACATCATGCCAGTTCAACTTGTCGGTGCCTAATAACTCCTGCTTGCGCTTAAGGAACTTTACGAGCTTCCCTTTGTTGGCATCGATGGCTGACCACATCGCTGCGAGTGTGGCAGGTTGCATGCGGTTGTAGTCAAGCGGCTCATAGGTGACGTCAGACCAGCCGCGGTGCTTGTACAGGTTCAGCCTAAACCCGGCTAGGTTGTTTAAGGCTAGCGCGCAGAAGTCTGCCTCATTGGCCCAAGCTTCTTCCCAGCGGTCAAAAACGTGTTCGCGGAACTCACGGTTGGGACTCTTCATTTTGTTTTCTGCTTGACCGGGGGACAAGAGGACTGTCTTGCCGTTCTCCTCTATGGCAATAGACATACGACTGACAACGGTATCATACAGAGTGGACCAGCCGTGATAGCCGTCAATCGACAGGTCGTTAACGAGAGTCTCTTGGGCGGTGGGCATCTTTTCCTTGGCTCGACGGCGCCGTTCTTCGAGGTTAAACTTAATGGGTGCAAGCGAATCGTCCCCGGCGAGTGCAAGCCACTGCTCCTCACTCATGCCCACGACGTGCTTGTCGAGGTAAGTAAGGGCGGAGGCGTATGCCGCGCCAATAACCCGCATCCTGCCGACTAACAGCTTGGCTGGGTCATCTTTGACGTTTTGCGCAGTGAGGCAGCCCACAAAGGCGCCGGCATGCCGCACCTTTTTCGCCAGAGATTGCACATGGTCGAGAAGCACTGCCCAATCCTCGGCCGCTTTGGGAGGGGGACCGGAAGTCTCCTTGAGCAGTTCCTTGATGGCCGCCTCAAGTGAGTCTAAGTAAGTTGCGTACGCTTGCGAGCTGCTGCCGCCCGGGAAGATTGACTCGAGGTTCCAGTTTTGACTTAAAGCCATTTTCTACACCCTTTCCGTGAATTTGCGTCGCCTCAATTGTAACTTGTCGCTGGCTCAAATGTAAACGCACAATAGGATGTGGAGGCTTGTACCTTGCCGGACGCCCTTGTCAGCTTCGTATTTTCGCTGCTTCTAGCTGCCGGCGCAGTCTTCTATGTTGCCTTTCTGCGAGACAGCTTTTCCCGCCTGCATACCGCTCTGGCCTTTTCGCTCAGCACGGCGATAGCGGTGGCTGCACTGCCCTTCTACAGCACCGTAGTGTGCGCGATCTATTTCCCCTTGTGGGCGGGAGGGTTGATTGGCGGCATAGGCACAGTATTGTCGTCGTGGCTGGTGGCCCAAGCCGTGGCCTTAACGTTAGGCATTGCGCCCGTGTGCTGGTGGTCTTCACTCCTAATGGGGCTATTAGGATGCGTCTCTGCGCATATACCACTAAGCAGGGGGGACAAGCAACGTCCGGTGCTTGCGTCAATCGCGGCAGGGCTGTTTCTGCTGTGGCCACTCGGTCTCACCGCGCGCCTATTCCTGATGTTAGGCGTGCTTTTTCTCATGCACTTTACTTGGCAACTTGAGCACAGAAGCATGCGGCGAGCCGTGTGGAAGAGGTATTTATCCGACCGAGGGCTCGTTATCCTATACAGCAGCCTAGGGGAAGTGCTGATGGAAAGCGCTGCGCTAAAGCGGGAGGGCACACTAGCGGAGGCTCTCAAGCGCCACGCTTATACGCATTTCCACCAGCTAGACAGTGTCATTCCCATAGAACACGCAGGCCGTCACTTGCTGATGACCGTCACGCGCGTCCCCTTGCCCACGGGTGAGGTGCGCTACTGGAATCGCGGTGCCGTAGAGCTTTACGGTCACACCGCTCGCAACACCATCTCGCGTTTTGAACCGCTACTATTGGCCAGCCGCTATCCTGCGCCTCCTGACGCATTGAGGGAGCAGGTCTGCCAGGAAGGAAGCTGGCAGGGCGTAGTGGCACGCACTACGGCTGTAGGTGAGACCAAGCTCGTAGAAGTCAGGTGGACGGTACTACGAGATGAGGCAGGCAGGCCTACAGATATAGTGGAGCTGTCAAGCGACGTCACCGCTACCTTGCGAGATAGTCGTCGTCGTCAACAACTTGCCGCCATCGTAGAGAGCACTGATGATGCCGTGATTAGTCTTTCTCTTAGCGGCGAAACTCTAAGCTACAACCACGGCTGGACGACCCTTCCTCGAACTAGTAACTGACGCCAAGTATGCCGAAGTTGTCGCAGCTCTGCGCCAAGCGGCAGCGGGGATAGGTGTCAAGGACCGCAGCGACCTCCTTAAACATAAGACAGGGACCCCGTTGTGCACCGCGTCCTCCATTTTCCCGATCACAGACGAGCGAGGCAAGGTCTATGGCATTTCAATTCTAGCGCGGGATGTAACCGCCGAGCGAACTATGGAAAGGGAGTCCGCCCGCCTAGAGCGCCTTTCCGTCATGGGCCAATTAGCCGCAGGTATCGGACACGAGCTGCGTAACCCATTAACTACAGTGCGGGGGTTTCTGCAGTTTTTTGCCGGCAACCGCGACATGGCGGCGATTCATCCGCAGCTTGCCATAATGCTGGCGGACCTAGAATCTGCCCACGCTATCGTTTCCCAATTTCTGTCGCTGGCGCGTGACAGTGTAGGTGAAACTAGGTGCGCTGATCTGAACCAAGTGGTGCAGGGAGTTCTGCCGATGCTACGCGCCGACGCGCTTATCCGCGCTTGTTGCGTGACTGCGCACTTGCGCCCTGTACCCCGTCAACGCCTTGTGGAAGGTGAAATTGCGCAACTGATCCTTAACTTAGCTCGCAACGGCCTGCAAGCTATGGCCGAGGGCGGTGTCCTGACTATCAGCACGGAGGAGTGCGACGGAGCTGTCCTGCTCAAGGTGTCAGACACCGGACATGGCATTGCCAAAGGTGTAGCGGGAAAGATGTGGACACCCTTTTTTACTACGCGTGATGGAACCGTCGGCCTAGGCTTAGCGGTCTGCGAGTGTATTGCCAAGCGTCAAGGCGCAACAATTACCTTCGTTACCAGCGAGCAGGGCTCTACCTTCACGGTGGCCTTTCAGAGGGGGGATAGAGCATGTTAATAGCTTTGCGTTTGGTCCTTAACTTGTTCTTGGCGCTACTAGTGTCTCTGTTTGGGTCAGCCATTGTCCTATCATCGAATCGTCGGCCAAACGCATGGCTATGGGGGGCAGTGTTTGGCGCGGCAATTTGCCTGACTATGATGAAGCCCGTTCCGCTTCAAACCGGCTGGATGGTGGACTTTCGCGTTGTCGTGGTCGCCTTGAGCGGTTTCGCAGGTGGTTTCGCGACATACCTGACCGCT
>QLUB01000042.1 GCA_018725205.1 candidate division NPL-UPA2 bacterium | reverse complement strand
GTGCACGTCCATAGCGGCGGAATTGGCGGCAGTGAAGGTGCGGTCGGATTAGTTGCGCACGGCGACGATGGCGCCTGCAACCGCTTGCGGGATGACCTTGGTGCGTTTCTCAAGGAAGAGCCTGTGGATACGGGCAACGTCAATAGATGCTGCAAGTAATCATCAATGCCGATGACTTTGGCTTGTCACTGGGTGTGAGTCAGGGCATCGCACGCGCGATAACCGAGGGCGTCGTTACTTCAACTTCAATCATGGGTAATATGCCCGATCTGGCCGCCAGTCTCAAACTTTTGCAGAGTGCCCCAGAGGCGGGCCTTGGTGTTCATCTTACGCTTTCTGCTGGACGGCCTTTGCTCACGGCAAGTCAGGTGCCTAGCCTTGTAGACAAAGCGGGTGGTTTCCGGCGTGATTCGCGGTTGGCAGTGAGCAAAGCTGAGACACCTGAGGTAGAGCAGGAATGGCGGGCGCAGATCGAGAGGGTGCTCGGTTTTGGCATTGAGCCGACACACCTCGATAGCCATCACCACGTGCACCTCGCGCCACGGCTGATGCAACTGGCCGTTAAGTTGGCCAAGCAGTATAGGATACCTTGTATCCGCCGCTTGACGGTGCGGGATGTTTGGCGTGAGTCTCGCCCATGGCGCCATGCCCTCGTACTCCCCCACATCGCTATCTCCCAGCACCTAGTTCTTGGGAGTGGCCTCCGTTTCCCGCGTGGTGTGCTGTCGCTGCACGAGCAGCTCTTAGTAACACTCTCTCGTCTACCGGAAGGGATTTACGAGGTGTTTTGTCACCCCGGCAGGGTTGATGATGCCTTGTTTAAGGTGAGCTCGCTAAGGCACGAGCGGGAGCGAGAGTTGGAGTTTCTCGTTTCGCCTGAACTTAAGGAGGGTCTGCGGCAGCGCGGCATTAGGTTAGTTACCTACCGAGAGGTAGCACTATAGAGGACGGGTGTACGTACAAAAGGGAATGGAGCTTTATCGAGGCGGGTTCGGTAACGGCCGGGATAGACATCATCGCTAGGTGCCAGATGGGGTGAGGATATGAGCAAGGAAATTTGTGTGGGATTGGCCCTCGGAGGCGGGGGAGGCAGGGGTATCGCGCATATTGGAGTGCTCGCGGAGTTAGAGTCCGCGCGAGTTCCTGTCCATGTGATCGCCGGTACCAGCGCCGGTAGCCTCGTGGGGGTGCTGTATGCGGCTGGTCTATCACCGGAACAGATGCTAGCCTTGGCCATGCGGACTAAATGGAGCGATTTAGTGCAACTAACTATGCCGAGGGTAGGCCTGGTTAGCGCCGCGCGCATGGAGAATTTGCTCAACGAGATTCTCCATAACGCTAAGCTCGAGGAACTGCCGGTGAAGGTGGCGGCAGTGGCGTGTGACTTGTACACAGGGCGCGAGGTTGTGCTGAGGCAGGGAAATGCTGCCCATGCGATAAAGGCAAGTTGTGCTGTGCCCGGTATCTTTTCGCCCGTGCCGCACGGGGACGCTCTCCTCGCTGACGGTGGCCTAGTGAATGGGGTGCCGGTGAACGTCGTCAGGGAGATGAACGCGGACGTGGCTATTGCGGTGCGACTGCATCAGGGCGTACAACGGACGCACGACCTCAACAACATCTTCGCTATTTTGTCACAGTCGTTTGAAGTGATGCAGCGCTCCCAGCACATGGACACTCCTGATGTGCTGATCGTGCCGGAGCTTGCCAACCACCACATGGGCGACCTGGCTAAAGTGATGCCAGCATATGAGGCGGGGAGAGTAGCCGCACGCACGGCACTTCCCGCGATACTGAAGTTTCTTTGGCAATAGGGACACCTTAGACTATTTGAGCGTATAGGAGAGAGAGCTTCGTGCAAGAAACTGCCACCTACCTAAAGTTTTGGGCTGGCCTCACGAGTATCGGGGGGACAGTTATCTCCGTGGAGCACGGGGAGCACCGCTTGGTGTTTGACTTTGGCTTTAGCTATAACCCGAACAATATCTTTGGCGACAAACAGGTTCGGCTGCGTCCAGCGCACCTCGTACATGACTACCTGCTTCTAGATATGATCCCTGCCGTGCCAGGCGTATATCGCCAACGCGACCTAGGCGATGGCGCGAGTCTCTTGTCTGCGGAGGAGAGTCCGTGGCAGACGATGGTCCTCATCTCCCATTTACATCTTGACCATATGGGTGCAATGGGGTTAGTTAGCCCAAGCGTACCCGTGTTCCTCACTGCGGAGTCTTTGGGGCTATACAGCGCCCTTTGTGCCATTGGCGAAGGCGTGGACGGCGAAAGGGACTACAGCGCATGCCGGTTTGACGCTCCGCTTGCGCATGGCCCTTTCGTAATTACACCGCTTAGGGTTGATCACGATGTCCCCGGGGCGTGTTCGTTCCACATTCGCACACCACACGGCAATCTACTCTACACGGGCGACTTTCGCCTCTACGGCACAACACCGCCAGTCGCACCGCAGTGGCTGGAGGCGGCGAGAACTCTCGGCGTGGATGTGCTTGTTTCTGAGGGCACCACATTGCGTGCGCCGGCAGAAGGGGAGAGCGAGTGGATAACCGGAGACGGCTCCTTGCCGGATAATCTCACGACTGAAGATATGCTACCGGGGAAATTGCATGCCTTGCTTAGCAACACGGGCCTAGCAGTCTTTAACATCTACCACCGCAACTTGAGGCGTCTCGGGATGATGCTAGATGCGGGAAGAGATGCCGGGCGGACGGTAGTGCTCGAGCGCGGAACTGCTTACCTAGCGCGTACGCTGCTGGCGCGGGAGGACTTTGCCGAGACGTCAGACATTTGCGCGTCTTTGATCAAGGGTAACCCGACTCAGTACCTAGTTCAAAATAGCTACCGCAACTGTCTTGCGTTACTAGATTTCGCTGGTGTCGGCGGAAGCTACATCCACTCCAACGGGACACCTCTGGGCGATTTTGACCCGGCTTACGCTAAGCTGCGTGCGCTTGTGGAAAAGTGCGGGCTCGAATTTCACTATGTCGGTGCCACCGGGCATGCCATTCCACAGCATTTGCAGTATGTGGCGGACACCGTGGCACCTAAGGTACTGGTGCCTCTGCATAGTTTTTGGCCGCAAAGGCTAAGCGCTGCAGTAGGACAACGAGTGCTGCCGGAGCGTGGCCTTGTCTACCGCTTCAAGGACGGCACTTTGGAGGCGTTGCCGCAGGTTTAACGTTTAGTTAACGTATTTTTTACGACTTTTTGTTGAGGACAGGCTATAATAGAGTTGCCGATGTGAATAGGCAATAATTTATGGGGAGGAAATGCCTTGCGAAAAATCATCATCATCTTTGCGCTGGTTGCTCTCTTGTTACCCCTCGCGGAACTCGGTGCGGTATCTGCGCAAGTTAATCCCATCCGCATCACGCTTAACGGACAACCCCTAACTACGGATGTTGCTCCAATTACACGCAATGGGCGCACTCTAGTACCTTTCCGTGCCATTTTTGAGTCGCTCGGGGCTAGAGTCACTTGGGATGAAGCTGCGAATACTGTGGCTGGGTACAGAGGGCGACAAGCCATTATCTTGGAGTTAGGCAGCACTACCGCTTGGGTTAATGGCCCATCAGTGAGGCTCGAAGTCGCACCGCAGGCAGTCGACGGACGCACTATGGTGCCACTGCGTTTTGTTGCCGAACGCCTAGGGGCGCAGGTGGAGTGGGTTGACGCCACGCGGACAGTAGCCATTACAGCTACTTTGCCGGTGTTACCTGCCGTTGGCGGCGCGATTACCCACGGCCGCATCGCCGATGCCACAATCCTCAATCCCATCCTCGCTAACGACGTAGACTCTAATTTTGTGTTGGCCCGCACTAACGTCGGCGTTCTACGTCGCGATGAGAACGGCGAATTGATCAACGCACTGGCCGACAGATGGCAGTGGAACGCTCAGACGCGCACCTTCCGTTTCTGGCTACGTCCCGGACTCGTGTGGCATGATGGGCGCCCACTGACGGCGAGGGATGTCAAGTTCACTATCGAGGCCATCCTGCACCCCGAGTATACAGGGCGTCGCCGCGGTGATTTTGCATCAGTATCCGGCATTACCGTAGTTAGCGATCACATAGTCGACATCACTCTCTCGACAGAAGATGCCACATTCATTGGCCGTATGACCATGGGGCTAATCCCGCAGCATGTATTTGAAGGCACGACTATTCGCGACATGGCTGCACATAGCTTTAGCACCAATCCTATCGGTGCGGGTCCCTACAGGTTTGTGCGTTGGGTTCGCGGCCAGTTCATTGAGCTGGCACGTAACCCCAATTGGCACTTAGACGGTCCGTTTATCGAGCGCGTTGTGATTAGGGCCTACCCCGACTCCAACGTGCTTCATGCCGCTTGGGAGGCGGGGGACATCGACTGGGGTGCTGCGGTGCCCAGCGATATCATTCCCACCGTGCTCGAGCGTATGCGCGACCGCGCAAGGTTCTTTGAGATACCGGCGATATTTGGTTACGACTATGTCGGGCTCAATCTAACCAACCCTATTTTGGCGGACCTTCGCGTCCGACAAGCGCTGATGTACGGCATCGACCGGCCTGCCATTGTCCGCACAGTATTTGACGGGCGAGCCAATGTAGTGCATGGTCATCTGGTGCCTTCCCACTGGGCGCACAATCCCAATCTCTACACCTATCCGCATAACAGGTTGCGTGCGATTGACCTCTTGCGTCAAGCTGGATTTACCACTGTAGGACGCGACGGCATCCGCACCAATGCGGCAGGGCAGAGGCTGTCCTTCCGCTTCCTTATCCGCACCGGCATACCCGAGCGCCATGACACGCTGGCGATGCTGCAGAGTTACTGGCGATTGATTGGGATTGAGATTCTCCCAGAAGTGCTGGAGTGGTCTGTGCTGGTAGAGAGGCTTAACACTGTCAACTTCGACATGAACATCATGGGCTGGAGTTTTGCCGAAGACCCAGATTCATTCACCATCTTCCACTCCTCCCAAGGCAGAAATCCTGCAACGGGACGCAATGTCGGCATGAACAATATGCAGCTCAATGACGCCGAAGTCGACCGACTGATTATGCTTGGCCGAACCACGATAGATGAAACTGAACGCAGAGCGATCTATCAGCGTCTCGACGTGCGCTTGAACGAGATTCTACCCTACGTGTTCCTTCACTCCCGCAATGGAGTTGTAGGTGTACACAATCGCATTCAGGGCGGCGTTGTGGGATTACGCGGCCTAACCTTCCCCGAAACCTTGTTTATTGCTCCCGGCCGATAAGCTCGAGACAAAACGAGGGCTGTCCCCGCGCAGGCGAGGACAGCCCTTTAACTAGTGTTGCCTAGACAACTATCCCTAAGAAATACGCAGCGACCGCAAAGTAGATTAGGAGGCCAACAACGTCAACCATAGTCGTAATAAAGGGACTGGAGAGAATGGCCGGGTCAACCTTGATGCGCCTTAGCACTAAGGGGAGCAAAGCCCCGGTTAGTACCGCCAATAGAATCACTATGAGCAGGGACAGTGACACGGTTAAGGCTAAGGTGATGGATTCGCCCATCATTAGCGCCCGGGCGTAGCCAATCAGGCCGATAGTGGTGCCGAGCATCAGGCCCATGGCCAGTTCCATGCCTGCGATCTTTGGCCAGTGCCGGTAGTCAATCTCACCGACTGCCATGCCGCGGATGACTAAAGTTGCAGCTTGGGTGCCGGCGTTGCCTCCGGCCGCTATCAACATAGGGATAAAGAAAGTTAGGGCAATCATAGTCTCTAGGACGACTTCGTAGCGTTCCATAATAGCGCTTGTGAATGCCAATAAAATCGCTAACCCTACTAACCACGTGACGCGTTTTTTGTACATAGAAAATATAGGAACACTCAGGTACGGTTCTTCCAGCGGCTGGCTGCCGCCTAGCATAGAGATGTCTTCTGTGGCCTCTTCGCTGAGGACATCGAGCACATCGTCAATCGTGACGAGGCCCAGTATCATGTTTTGCCTGTCAACTACTGGTAAGGCAAGGAAGTCGTACTTACTGAGCAGCCGGGCTACGTCCTCTTGGTCTGTCGTTGGGGACACCGCAATCACGTTATCTTCCATGATTTCCTTAAGCGGTGCCTCGGGTGACGCGAGGATTAGCTCGCGCAGGCTCACAACGCCCACGAGCTTGTTCTGCAGTGTCACATACACGTAGTACATGCTTTCGTTAGTTAAAGCGTTTTCGCGAATTGCGGCGATGGCTGCGTCCACCGTACGGTCTTGCTCGAGCGTGAGAAATTCTTTGATCATTAAGCCGCCGGCACTGCTTTCTGGATAGACGAGCAGCTCGCGTATTTCTTGTGCATCTTTATGGGGCATCAGGCTAAGGACAGCCTTGGCCTGCTCAGGGTGGAGTTCGCCCACGAAATCGGCAATGTCATCGGAGTGCATGTCGCCGAGGATCTGCTTGGCTCTAGTTGCCCCCAGTGCGCTGAGTAGAGGCCTCTGTTCGCGTGGCTCGAGGTGCTCAAACACGCGCGCGCCTAAGTCCGAGGACAAGTGGGCGAACAGGGAGACTCTGTCTTCTTGGTCAAGCAGTGATATTATCTCCGCAATGTCCGCGGGCAAGAGGTTAGCGAGCACGACCTCCAGTTCAGGTGAGGCTATAAGTTCTTTAACTTCCGCAAGGGTGATGTGTTGTTTCCATGCCAAAAATAACCCTCCTCAGTCAATCTCAGAGGATCCGTCTCCGCAAATAGCGGTGCGTGGACCCCCGGGGTCAAGAGCTTCGTCACGTCTACTACCGTCTCCGTCCACATCACCACCACCTTTCGCTTTTTCCAGTATAACACCCGCCACCTGACTTTGGCTAGACAAGTGACAAGCCGTGTGATAAAAGTATGTATACGACAGGAGGACTATCTGTGCACATACTTGTCACTAACGACGACGGCATTTTTGCCCCTGGCATTCGGGCTCTGTCAATTGCGCTTTCCCGCCTAGGTGACGTTACTATCGTCGCGCCGGACCGCGAACGCAGCGCCACCGGTCACGCCATAACCGTCCACTCTCCTTTGCGCGTCAAACACATAACCGGCCTTCCAGCATATGCCGCCTATGCCGTGAATGGCACACCCGCCGATTGCGTCAAGTTGGCCCTAGAAGCACTAGAGATTAAGAGGCCGGACTTGGTTGTGTCCGGAGTTAACCGCGGGCCCAACTTAGGCACTGATGTGCTGTATTCGGGCACCGTTTCTGCTGCAATTGAGGCTGCGCTTTTGGGACTGCCCGCAATCGCCGTTTCACTTGCTGATTTTCGCGAGACTGATTACGAGGACGCGGCGGATTTTGCGGCTCAGATAGCTAGGAGGTGGCAACACAACCGACTCCCGCCCGACACCTTGCTCAATGTCAACTGGCCGCGTGAGAGAGCACGTGGCGTCAAGGTTACTTTTCTAGGCCAGAGAAGATACGAGAATATATTCGATTTGCGCACCGACCCCTGGGGTCGCGAGTATTACTGGCTCGGCGGGGCCGCAATTAACGACGAGACACCAGAGAGTGACGTGTGGGCCATTGAAAACGGGTATGCGTCTATAACGCCCATACACTTTGATCTCACAAATTATCGCCTGATCTCAGAAGTAGAGAGCTGGAAAATAGACCTTGCGTAGCGCAGAAACGTGGCAGCCCATGGGACTCACCACGGGCTGCTTATTTTTCGCGGCGCTTCATTCAGCTCACCTCGTGCTAGTGTGTGTGTTCACGCACTAGAAAATACTTTCGAGAGCAGGAAGTTTGACCGAGGTGTCGAATACGAAGAGAGTCGCAGTGATAGGCAAGAAGGAGGGGGCACTCTGGATACCAAGGAATTTCTCAAACGGATGGTTGAAGCAACAGGAGTTTCAGGTTATGAAGATTCGGTGGGCAAAATCATCCGCGAAGTCATGGCCGCACATGCGGATGAGGTCACAGTTGACACGCTGGGTAACGTCATAGCCCTGAAGAGGGGAGAGGGGCAGAGCCGGCCAAAGGTCATGCTGGCTTCTCACATGGATGAAATTGGCCTAATGGTCACGAAGATCGAGGAGAAGGGATTTCTGCGCTTTACGTCCATTGGCGGCGTGGATCAGCGCACTTTAGTAGCGCAGGAAGTTAGGGTGCATGGGCAGCGCGACCTAATCGGGATCATTGGCATGAAGCCGCCTCATCTACTAACCCCCGAGGAAGCTGTTGTAGCCATTAAAATGCAGGATATGGTTATTGACCTCGGGCTGACTGAGGCAGAAGTCAAGGCAGTGGTGGCGGTAGGGGATTTAGTTACTATTAACCGTAATTTCATTCCTCTCGGCGGCGATTTCGCAGCCGCTAAGGCTATGGATGACCGCGCGGCGGTAGCGGCCATGCACCAGTGCCTGATTGAACTTAAGCGCTTGCGCCACACTGCCGATGTCTATGCCGTCGCCACCGTTCAAGAAGAGGTTGGTGCGCGCGGAGCTTTAGTAAGTGCTTATCACATTAAGCCAGATATCGGTATTGCCATTGACGTATGCCACGGCGAGATGCCGGGCGTGCCCGAACAAGATACTGCCCCGCTGGGGAAGGGGCCCAACTTGGCTTTAGGTGCTAACATTCACCCCAAAGTCTTTGAGAGATTAACCGAGCTGGCAAAGGAACACAGCGTTCCCTTTACGCTTGACCCTGTCCCGGGTCCCACGGGAACAGACGCATGGGTAATGCAGGTTACCCGCGCCGGTATCCCCACCGCGCTGGTGTCTCTGCCGCTTAGATACATGCATACGTCCGTCGAAACACTGTCCATCAGCGATGTTAAACTCGCTGGCCGTCTCTTGGCGCTGTTTGTGGCTAGTGTCGATCGGGAGTTTGTGGAGGGGCTGCTATGTTATTAAAGAGGCTTTCTGAAGCTTTTGGCCCCTCAGGGTGCGAGGGAGAAGTGCGTGACGTATTGACCAAAGAGCTTGAATCCTATGTGCCCAGCTGGCAGCGCGATGCGCTTGGCAACCTGATTGCCGTTAAACTGGGGACGCAAGGGCCGAGAGTGATGTTGGCCGCGCATATGGATGAGTGCGGGCTGATGGTTTCGTCCATAGATAAGTCCGGCTTACTGCGTTTTCGCAAGGTAGGGGGGCTAGACGACCGCGTTTTAGTTTCTAAGCACGTCATTGTTGGCAGCAAGCGCGTGGCCGGGGTGATTGGCGCGAAGGCCATTCATCTGCAGAAGCCCGAAGAGCGTAACCAAGTTATCCCGCTTAGCGGCCTCTATATTGACATTGGAGCCAAGAGCAAGGAAGAGGCAGAGAAAATCGTCAAACTTGGCGATTACGCCGTGTTTGCCACGGAGTTTGGTCACCTTAGCGACACGGTGGTTAAGGGCAAGTCCTTTGACGATCGTGCAGGCTGCGCCGTGTTGGCGGAAATCCTGCGGGAGAACTACGCATTCACGCTCTACGGTGCCTTTACCGTGCAGGAGGAAATAGGCCTGCGCGGCGCGGGGGTAGCTGCTTATGCACTGGAACCGGATTTTGCTGTGGTGCTCGAAGGGACAACTTGTAACGACCTACCCGGCAGCGAAGAACATGGTTACTGCACGAGCCTAGGTGGTGGACCCGCCATAACTGTAATGGATGCGTCAGTCGTTTCGGACAGGCGGATGATCGGGGAACTAGAACGCCTAGCGCGCGAAAACGACATCCCCGTGCAGTTCAAACGCTCCATTACGGGCGGCAGCGACGCGGGGCGCATTAACCAGACCAAAGGGGGCATTCCTGTAGTCGTCATCTCTGTGCCCTGCAGGTATATCCACTCGCCTGTGTCCATGCTAAGTCTTAAGGACTTCGAGCATACCGTCAAGCTAGTCAAGCTATTTATGAGAAGCATTGAAGGAGGATTTGTGCTTTGAAGGAACTCATCAAGCAGGTTGTAGAGTGCTACGGACCGGCGGGGAACGAAAGTGCGATAAGAGAGCTTATTACAGGTATAATTGCCCCTTTTGTCGATGAAATGCGCGTCGACAACCTAGGAAACCTCATTGCCCTAAAAAGGGGCGGGGACAAGAAACTCATGTTTGCCGCGCATATGGATGAAATCGGGGTCATGGTAACCCATGTGGATAAGCATGGCTTCCTGCGCTTCTACCCTGTGGGCGGCGTTTCTCCGCTGACCATGCTTGGCAACCGGGTAGTGTTCGAAAATGGCACCACAGGCATAATCGGCAGCGAGAAACTGGAAGCGCAAAAGGACTTGACGCTAAACAAGATGTTCATAGACATTGGCGCAAGTACAAAGGAGGAAGCGGAAGCCAAAGTGCGCATAGGTGACTTGGGCGCAGTGGCGCGTGAGTTTGTCGACCTAGGACAACGCCTAGTGTCTAAAGCTATGGATGCGCGCGTAGCCTGTGCAGTTCTAATCGAGGCGCTGAAAACGGTCGCTACTCCCGCACACGATATCTACGCTGTCTTTACTACGCAGGAGGAACTAGGCCTTAGAGGGGCTAGGGTGGCCGCCTACAGCGTTTCCCCGGATCTGGGCATTGCCTTGGATGTAACGCGCACAGGTGATACCCCTTCGTCCATTACCATGGATGTGTCGCTAGGCAAAGGCCCAGCCGTGAAGATTCGCGATTCCAGTGTGCTGTGTACACCTGCAGTGCGGCGGTACATGGAGCAAGTTGCCAGGGAGAACGGCATACCCTATCAGCTGGAGGTACTAGAGGCGGGCGGGACAGATGCCGGTGCCATCCAACTCACGCAAGGCGGCATTCCGGCTGGGGTGATGTCCATCCCGTGTCGTTATGTGCACACTGCCAGCGAAATGGTGGATTACGCAGATGTTGAAAACGGCGTAAAGCTAGTAAAGGCCATTATGGAAACGAAGTACACGGGGTAGCACTTGTACGCTCTCCTGCATACTATGGATGCATGGAGAGGGTGATGACCATGTTGGGATGATCCGCGGCGCGTCTTAGGTGTGGGACCCGCTGCTTTACCTAGTGACGTTAGACGAGCGTATAAGCGCTTGGTCATGCAACATCATCCAGATGTTGGCGGTAACGCGGAGCACTTCAAGCAAATTCATTCCGCCTACATTAGGCTCATCTCCGCAGCCGACTCGCTACCTCTAGCGGGAGAAGAGGGCTCTCGCTTACGCGTTGTATATGGCACCCGTTCGTACGCCTCGGGATACTTGGTGTGGCGCAAGCTGTTGCGGCCTCGAATCGTGTGGACGCGCGGGAGAGTACGGGTAGCCATCCCCTGGGTGGTTGCAGTGGTGCTCCCCGCTGTTGGCTGGAGTATTAGTCCCACGGCGACGGTGTTATGCGGGGCGGGCTTTGTAGTGTTGGGGCAGATTAGACTAAGTGGCTTCTAACACAATGCCTCATCCTGAAGTTCATGGGGAGGCATTTTTCGCGCCACAAGAGGAAGATTGAGCATGAGTAAAGAATAACTCTGTGTGGCATGTACTAAGCTGTAGACGTCGGTGAGAGGGGTGCATTATGGAATTAAGAGAAGAGGAAAAGAAGACAGTATCACGCGTTGCTCTCCCCAAAGTGGTAGCGCTGTGCTTGGTGTTTCTCGTTGTAGGCCTATTCTTAGGCGCGACCAGTCAGTTTACCATGGGCCCGGTAGGGGCCACGATTTTATCTCGCCTAGGCTTACCAATTGACCCGAATGTAGCGCGTCTGCTAGCTGTGCAGAACTTGGTACTGGACACTCATCTGAACCCAAAACTCGACCCGAACGAGATGATGGAAAACGCGGTTCGCGGGCTGCTCAGCCGGGTGGACGGCGGGCTTACGCGCTACGAAAACCCCGAGGAAGCTAGACGGACGGCAGAACGTGCGGCGGGTGAGTTCACAGGCATAGGCGTTACCGTGCGCATGGTGGAAGAACAGGTGCAAATAGAATCTGTCTTTCGGGGCGCGCCTGCGCAAGGGGCAGGACTGCTCCCGCGGGATGTGATTGTCGCTGTTGACGACCAGACTTTGCGCGGCTTGACCCTGCACGAGGTGACAGACCGCATCAAAGGGGTGGCCGGCACAAACGTGACGCTAACAGTTTTTAGGCCGGCACTCGGAAGAACTATGAACGTTACGATAACACGGGCGCGAATCGTCGTGCCGGTGGTTTCCTACGAGATCGTGGAGCCTCAAATCGCGCATGTCATACTCTCGCAATTTACCACTACGGCCACGGAGCAAATGCGGCAGACGCTAACCGCGCTCGAGCAGCAAGGGATCAAACATTTGTTGTTAGATATGCGGTTTAACCCCGGTGGATTTACGCATGTAGCGGAAGATGTCGCCAGCTTCTTTCTCGGTCCGGAACACGTAGTCTATCAGACGGTTGACCGTGAGGGTGCCGTACGGCAAACCATAACCCGAGGTCAACGCATCTACACGGGCCGGATCAGCGTGCTCATTAACCAGGGCAGTGCGTCTGCTTCCGAACTGCTAACCGGTGCACTGCGCGACCACCTTGGCTCTACGGTACTCGGTGTCACCAGCTTTGGCAAGGGTACAATTCAGCAGGGCTATCCTTTGGGAGACGGCTCACGGGTTTGGGTAACGGTACAAGGCTATAAGACTCCTGCCGGCACGATCATCGACGCCAAAGGGATTACCGCTGACATAATCATCGAGCAGCCCGACCCGGCTTCCCCAGAGGATGTGCAATTAGAGCGCGCACTTCAGCACATCAGAACATATCTCCTGCGGTAGAGGTGCGCGAAAGGACGATTGTTAATGCCAAGCTATGGGTTCTTGATTACTGTAGTTGTTGCCTACCTCTTGGGTGCTTTTCCTACCGCCTTTGTAGTTGGCAAACTCCGCAACATCGATATCACTAAACACGGCAGTGGCAATATTGGCGGCACTAACGCCATGCGTGTCATGGGGCTAGGGCCAGGCGTCCTGGTGATGGTGGCCGACGTGTTCAAGGCAGCACTGCCTACCTATATAGCAGCGCATTTGCTGCCGCTTGAGACGTGGCAGGTCATGACAGTCGCTCTGTCTACAGTTATTGGACACAACTGGTCGGTGTACATTGGGTTTAGGGGAGGGAAGGGCATCGCCTGCACTATTGGCGCATGTGCGGTGCTGTTCCCCGCAGTGCTGCTTACGGGGTTTGCCGTATTTGCACTGACCATAGCCATCACCAAATACGTCTCCCTAGGCTCTCTCGTGATGATGACCTCCATGCCTATACTCCTCGGGTTATTGGGGTACCGCCTGGAGTATATTTTGTTTGCACTCTGCATACTGGTGATTGGAACATACAGGCATCGCTCGAATATTCAGAGATTATTAAAAGGCACGGAAAACAAGGTTGGGAGAAAAAAAAGTAGAGGGGATTAATCCCCTCTACATAAGTGCCTGTGTTATTATCCTTGGAGCAAAGCGAGTTCGGGTTGCCCAAAAACAATCAGTTCCCCATCGTTTATGACCGTACACGGAATTCCTACGCGTCCGTTGGCGCGCACCTCGGCAAACTCCACTCTATTATCTCTGTACTTAAGAAAGGCCTTAAGGTTGGCCATGCTGGAGGTAATGTCTATGTAGGTAGACGGGACATTGTGATGTGAAAGAAACTCTTTCACGGGGGCACAGCCCGGTCAGTGCTGACTGCCAAACAGGACTATGTCTTTCATGGCGACGCCTCCCCAAAATACCTCTGCTTGTTGTTTTGGCAGGGGCAGAGGGACTCGAACCCACAACCAACGGTTTTGGAGACCGCTACTCTACCAATTGAGC
>QLUB01000041.1 GCA_018725205.1 candidate division NPL-UPA2 bacterium | reverse complement strand
TGACCCGCGCCAGCGCGCAGAGCAGTCCGCGCGGGAAGTGCGAGAACTAGAGGCCGCGCTTAAGGCCATGGAGGAATCAATTGCCGTACGGCAAGCACGCGTACGGGCCGTAGACAGCGAGTTGCTGCTAGTACGGGAGAAACTAGCGCGCGCACGCAGGAGCGAGAATCAAGCGGATGCTAAGCTCAAAGTGTTAACGGTCGACTTAGGCAAGCGCGTGCGCATGGTGTATATGCGAGGCGGCGCGTCTTTTATCTCCCTAGTGCTGCGTGCGGAGAGCTTTGGCGACCTTTTTGTCCGCCTCGCCTACATCACGCGGCTGTTTCGCCACGATGCGGCGCTTATTGACGCCGTAAGCGCCGAACAAGCTGTGCTGCGCGAAAGCCAACGCGTTTTGCAGGCGGAGCAGTTGCGTTTAGAAAGCCTTGAGCAGCGGCGAACTGCCGAACAGCGCAATCTCGAAAGTGAGCGGCGCGAACTCGCGCGGCTACTGGAAAGAGCGCGGGCCAAGTTGGCAGGGGACCTAGCGCTTGTTTCGCCGCGAGCCGAGCGCCTGCCTGTCTACGCAGTGGTAATTGACAACCTTGCGCAGGCCCGCCCGCAGTGGGGGTTAGCGCAGGCTAACCTGATTTATGAGTATGAGGTTGAGGGAAGGATCACCCGTTACTTGGCGCTTTTTGGGGTGTTGCCGGAGCGCGTGGGGCCGGTTCGCAGTGCGCGAGCCCACAGCGCCATGTTGGCACTGGAAAGCCGCGCTCACTTCGTTTATTCCGGCGGTGGCGTGGACGTCCTCGACCTGCTCAGGCAATGGGGGGTATCCGGCACCGATGCCATCCGCAGTCGCAGCGCGAGCTTTACCAGAGACGCTGCCAGGCGGGCGCCGCACAACTTGTTCGTTAATTTGGCCACACTCGGTAGTGTAGCGCCACCAAGCGATGTCCATATACGTCCGGCATACTTGCCCTTTACGGGTGAAGCAGCGCCACGCCTTGAACTTGCGTATTCCGGGCAGCATAAGGTATCCTACGTGTATGTACCCGAACAAGCGGCCTTTAGGCGTTACATTAATGGAGTTGTGCATCGCGATGCTAGCGGCGCGACGATTATGGCACGCAATGTAATTGTGCAGTTTGCACCGCATAGCACAGACCTTCTCGGGCGACCTACACCGCAGGTCGTCGGGAGCGGTGTGATGCACTACTACGCGCTGGGGCAGCGTTTTCTGGGTACATGGCGGAAGGACTCGCCCGAGTCGCCCACGCGCTTCTACTACGCGGACGGTACGGAAGTCGAGCGGATATTCGGCCAAACGTGGGTTCAAATTATGCGGCCGGAGTAACGTTTCCCGCGTCAAATTGGGGGAGCAAAATCATGGGTCAAGCATCTGACACCGAACTAGAGGTCCTTAACCGTGAAGCTGTTCACGCGTTTTTCGGGGGTCGAACCGGCGTACTTGCCACCATGCACGGCAAAGAGCGCGTGATAGTACCCCTGCTAAGTGAAGCCTTAGGGATCACTCTAACGGTACCGCGGGGGTTTGACACCGACCGCTTCGGTACCTTTACGGGGGATGTCCCGCGCGCCGGCAATCAGGTAGAGGCTTTGCGAGCGAAGGCCTTAGCGGTAACTGAGCAGTACGGCCTCACACTAGGAGTAGCGAGTGAAGGCTCCTTCAGCCCGCACCCCCTGTTGCCGTTTGCCACGCTGAATCTCGAATTAGTCCTGTTGCTTGACCGGGAGAAGGGGCTCGAGCTGATGGGTGAGGCTTCCACCACAGAAACAAATTACTCGCGACGCGCGGTGCGCAATCTCGGCGAGGCCCTCGAATTTGCTTATCAGTCAGGTTTCCCTGGCCACGGTATGGTAGTTAAGGTCAAGGAGCTCTACAATCAACCACAAGACCTCGCTAAAGGTCTAAACACGGAAGCTCTCTTAGAGCGGGCAGTTAACGGTGCCTTGGCTAAGTCAACCGCAGGCCACATCTACCTAGAGACGGATATGCGGGCGCATTTTAACCCGCTGCGCATGAAGTGCATTGCCGAAGCTACGCGCAGTTTGGTCGACAAAGTGTACAATCTGTGCCCGGAGTGTGGTTGGCCGGGCAGAACTAAAGTGCTAAAGCGGGGGTTGCCCTGTAGTCTGTGCGGCGAAGCTACCGAGCAAGTGCAGGGGGTAGAGTACAACTGCTTGCGTTGTGGCCATATCGCCTACGAGGTTGACCTAAACCGTACCACAGCCGACCCGCGCTGGTGCGCTTACTGCAACCCATAGCCGACTATTTCAGGTATTGGTTATTATTTCGTAATTCTAAGTTCACTCGACGAGCAGGATTTGTCGAGGTTGTGGCGAACGTTAACAAGAGGTGTTACTTAACGTAATTCAACGGGGGGATGATTTTGACGAAGTATCGTGTATTGGCAGGCCCCGAAGGGTATCTGCCACCTGCAGCGGCCTGCGAAGGCATTCGGCTCCCGGATGTAGGGTGGGCGCTGATTGAGGGGCGTCATGTACCCGAACAGGAAGCGCTATCTGCCATTGTGGACAAGCTTTTGAGTGCTAAGCGACCATTCTTTTTCCCTGGGCCTAACCTCTTGTGGGAGTGGAAGGAGGGGGTGGCGGAAAAGGCCAGCGCCTTGCGCAAGTTGGCGGATACGGCGGGCGCGCGAGTGATCCCGATGCCTGACTACCGTCCCAAGTACCCCATGATTAACCCGGCCATCGAGATTAACCCCAACCACCCTAACCTTACTATCTGGCACAACAAGATCGATGTCTGTGTGCTTGCGGGTGTGCACTGCCATTATGCAAACGTGGCTCTTAAGATTATTCGCGGTGGCACAGACTGCTACACCATCGCCATCTGCGGCGAGGCAGGGCATGAGGATGCGAACATCACCTTGCGCAATGCCGGGATCCCACAAATCGAGGCTTTAACCGCTATGGTGGCCGAGCGAAGGAGGCTTTGCTGATGCCGGAACAAAAGGTAGTCGCTCCTGAATTCATGTTCACAGAAGCCGCGCGGGAAGAGCAGTTTATCACAGGCAGCGAAGCCGTGCGTGAAGCCGTACGCAGAGCTAATGTCGATATGGCGGTGTCGTACCCGATTACGCCGCAGTCCGAAAGCATGCACCTCGTGGGCGATATTTGGGCCGAAGGCTACATCAAGGATTACTATCGCGGTGAAAACGAGTTTGCGGTTATGTCCGCCGTCGCCGGGGCGGCTATGGGCGGCGTGCGCGTGTTTACCGCGACTGGCGGCCCGGGCACTATGCGCGCGCTAGAGATGTTCCCCACTTGGGTCGGCGCTCGCCTCCCCATTGTGTGCGCCTTCTTTACCCGCGGCATCAACTCTCCGCTTACCATCCAGCCGGATACCATTGAAATGGCGCATCTCTTGGACACAGGCATGATTATGTTGCATGCTGAGGACGCCCAAGACCTCTACGACATGATTCTCAAGGCGTTTATTATCGCTGAGCAGACCGAAGTGCATATCCCTGTAGGCGTTTTTGCTGACGGCTTCTTTGTCACCCACACCCGCGACAAGGTGCGCGTGGCCCCAGCCGATATTAAATTGCCGCCATATAAGCCCTATAGCGCGCCGGTGCCGGTAATGGACATGGAAAACGTGCCCTTCCGTCAAATGCGCGACCCCTTTGTCATGAAAAGCAACTACGTGAGCTACGCCGCCCATGCCTCTTGGCAGCAAGAAGTGCTTGCGGCAGCGGAGCGCGCCCGCCCCTTTATCCGTCAGTATCTCGGCGGCCTGATTGAAGTCGAAAACGAGCAGGCAGACGTTTTGGTTTTGGCAGGCGGCACCGCAGTATGTCAAAGCCGCGAGGCCATTGCCATGGCGCGCGAGGAAGGCATCGAAGCCGGACTCATCAAGATTAAGAGCCTGCGCCCCTTCCCGGGTGAAGAGCTAAGGGCATTAACAGCTAAGGCTAAGGCTGTGATTGTCCCAGAGTTTAACCGCGTCGGCTGGCTCAGCCGTGAGCTCCGGAATGTGGTGCAGAACCCGGATCGCGTAGTGGCAGGTCCCCGCGTCTTCGGCGGCATGACGATGCCCCCAGACCTCATTCTATCCGAGATCAGGAGGTATGCACGTGAGTAAGCCTATGCTTAAGATGACCACAGCCTTTGCTGACGTCATGCCGGCAGAATATGTGGAGCTAGTGCAGAATGGTCCCTTTGGTAAAGGTTACGGGGTGGCCGACCTAGGCAGCTTCAAGGAGCTAATTGAGGAACATCCTCTTTGTGCCGGTTGCGGCTTAGCTTTGGCTGTACGGCTGATTATGGCTTCTTTGCCCACACCGGAAGACACGGTTGTTGTTGGGTCTACGGGCTGTAGCTCACTGGCTTTCCCGCAGATCGCCCTGCAAAACATTCACTCGCTGTTTGGCAACCAAAACGCCGTAGCTTCGGGTCTTAAGCGGGCACTTAAGCTGCGCTTCCCGGATAAGCATAAAGACGTCCTAGTTGTGGCCGGCGACGGCGCCACAGCCGACATCGGCCTAGACATGGTGATGCATTCGTGGTTCCGCGGCGAGAAGCTGGCGACAATCATGCTCGACAACGAAGCCTACGCCAATACCGGCGGGCAGGAGAGCGGCATGTCCCCCGAGGGCTGCGTGCTAAACATGGCTCCGACGGGGAAGAAGTTCAAGAAAATTGCCCTGCCCGAAATTGCGCGCGAGTCAGGGTGTGCCTATGTTGCCTCAGTGACGCCGGTGCAGCCGCGCAAGCTAGAAAAAGCGGTGCGGAGAGCCATCCTCGTGGCGAGGGAAGTGGGGCCGACTTATGTGCAAATCTTTGTGCCCTGTCCGACGAACTTCAAGTTTAAGCCGCAAGAGACGCTAGCCAAAGCAAAGCAAAAAGAAAAAGATCAGACCTATCCGCTGCGCGAGTTTATTACGCCGGAGGCTCAAGCCTATTTAGCGGCGCTAGAGGGAGGTGGCAAGCATGACTAAGAAGACCAGCATTCGCATGTCCGGCCTTGGCGGGCAGGGCGTCGTGACGGCTGCGCACATACTCGGCTCAGCAGCCACCCGTGACGGTTTAGTCAGCACGGTAAACCCTTTCTTTGGCGCGGAAAAGCGCTTAGCCCCAGCCGAAAGTTACGTGCGGGTCAGTTCCGACCGGATCTTTGAGCGGGGAGAAATCCTGTTCCCTAACGTGATCATGATTTTCCACCCGCACGTCATCTCCTTGGGCAAGTGCTATACCATGCCCTTCTTCGCGGGCTTACAGCCAGGCGGATTGATGTTGGTCAACGGCGACTCCGCACCCGAGCTATCTCAAGATGAGCGCGAAGCGCTCAAACGCCTAGATGCTAAGCTGTACTACTTCCCGGCCACCAAACTAGCGCTTGAAGTCGGAGGAACGGACCTAGCTACCAATATGGCTATGTTAGGCGGCCTGATTGAAATTACTCACATCGTCTCTTGGCCGGGAATTACGGACGCGCTGGCAGAGCGCTTTGGTGGCGGTAAGTTTGTCGCCTCGGCCACTACCGCCGCGCTCGATGACGCCTTGAAAAGCAAGTACGAAAAGATTAGTCAGCTGCTTGAACAAAATATGGCCGTCATGCAGGCTGTAGGGCCAACTATTAAGGAAGTCACGTTCTAAGGAGGTGTAGTTGCTGTGTACGTAACCGCTAAAGTTGACGAACCCAAGTGCATCGGGTGCAAGCTCTGCATCTTTGCGTGTCCGGATCCCAATGTCTTTACTTTTGTCAAGGACAAAAAGAAAGTGATTGTGAATCCTGCCCGCTGTAAGGGCTGTGGGTTGTGCGTTTCTGTCTGCCCCAAGGATGCCCTAGTTATTGGTAACGTCTAGAAAAAAGCGAGGGAGCGTTGTTGCCCCCTCGCTTTTCTGTTACCTCGCTTAGTCCACGCCGAACCCGTACTTTTGTTGAAAATACTCCTCAAGGGTAAGGCTATGCGTGAAAAGATACTGTGCTATTTCCGCACCTACATAACGGATATGCCAGGGCTCGTAGCTATAGCCCGTGATGTGCTCTTTACCTTCTGGATACCGGATGATAAAGCCAAAGCGGTGCGCGTTAGCGGCAAGCCACTTCCCCTCAGGTGTCGCACCAAAGTCTACGGTTAGCGTAAAGCCAACTTCGCGACTGGTGATGTCCATGGCTAGGCCCGTCTGATGCTCACTCTGGCCGGCGCGGGCGACAGTCCGATTGGCCTCCGCCTCACCTACCCTTTGTACTTGCGCGGCGAATATGGCATACTGCCGTTCAAAGGCACGAAAGCCGGAGAGAGCATATGGGCGAAGCCCGTCGGCTTCTGCACCAGCAAACAACTTCTCCAGCGCTAGCGCAGCTTCGGCGCGCATAAATCTGCGTGGTTCGTGCGCCGTAAAGGGGAAGCGCACTTGCGGGGCGACTAAGTCTTCCGGTACAAAATCGGGCGGCAAGTTTCTGGTCTTGTTAACCAGTACCAAGACATCAGCAGGATTAGTGACGATTTGGCGCCCTTCCTCGTCCACGCGAGTGGTGTTCTTAAACGTTAACGGTGAAGGATCGGGCTTGTCCGACGCGACAGGTGGCGGAGTCTGCAGGTTGCTTTGCTTTGGCCACACAGGCGCACCGCCGCTCAGCCAAATCACTGATGCGGTCAAAAGACCTGCGCCAGCAAGCGAAGCCACGATTTTCCTCACAGGCATCAACCCTTTTCGATATGACTAACTCCATCATAGACCGCTTGGGTGTCGTAGTCAAATAAAAGGAGTGACACAGTGCATGAAACCAACACCGCACATTGGAGCCACAAACGAGACTATTGCCAAAACAGTGCTTTTGCCCGGCGACCCTCTGCGCGCTAAGTACATCGCGGAACGGCACCTTACTGGAGCCGTGCAGTTTAACGCCGTGCGCAATATGCTGGGGTACACCGGCACTTATCAGGGGAAGCCTGTTTCCGTCATGGGATCGGGCATGGGGATACCGTCAATTGGCATTTACTCCTATGAACTCATTCACTTCTACGGAGTGCAGAGACTGATTCGCGTTGGCTCGTGCGGCTCCTTTCAGTCCGACCTCAAAATTCGCGACATCGTGGTCGGACTGTCAGCTTCCACTAATTCCAATTACGCAAGTCAGTTTGCCCTGCCGGGGACATACGCGCCGAGTGCCTCGTGGCGCTTGTTAAGGCTGGCTGTAGAAGTGGCGGAGAGAAAGGGCATTGACGTGAAGGTCGGCAATATTCTCTCATCAGACATCTTCTATGATGACAACAAGGATGCTTGGAAGCAATGGGCCAACATGGGCGTGTTGGCGGTAGAGATGGAGGCGGCGGCACTCTACATGAATGCCGCGCGTGCCGGAGTCGACGCCTTGTGTATCCTCACTGTGTCCGATTCGCTGGTGACGCATGAAGCCACAACGGCGGAGGAACGCCAGAGTTCATTTAATCAGATGGTAGAGATTGCTTTAGAGCTGGCGTGACTCAAAGCAAGCCGAGCAGCCTTACGCCCTGCGCCACTGCTATGCACACTATTATCCCGGTTACAGTAGGCACGAGAAAGGACAGCCACGTCCATTTTCGGCTTAGCGTCTCTTTGCGGATGGTGAGCAACGTCGTCCCGCAGGGGAAGTGGTTAAGGGCGAAAAGCATAGTGCAAACGGCGGTGAGCCAAGTCCAGCCCCATCAGGCGTCCCAAATGGACTGATTTCGCTTACCGACGCAGGGCGGGATGCGGGAGAATTTCTGCTTGATCGCCACAACAGCGTAGACCTATTTTTGCGCCTGCTAGGCGTGGAACAGTCGCGCTTTGTGGAAACGGAGCTAATCGAACATCATGTCGGCGCCTATACCCTCGTCTTAATCAAGCAGTGGGTGGAGTTCTTGCGGCATCACCCGGATGTCTTAAGAAGGTTTCAGGAGTTTGCCGAGAAATGTCGCCAATTTAATTAAAAATGCAGGAATTCAGTTAGCGAGATGCGAATAAAGGACAGCATGCAATCATTCATTGAGGTGAAGTTGTGCCGTTGCGCCGAGTGACCACGGTGTTTTTTATTGGGCTTACAGTGTTAACCGTTGGCCTAGTGCTGGCAAATAATGTGCCGCTGTGGCCGCAGGGAGTACTCCTTATAGCGCTATACGGGGTGTTCGTCACCTTAGTCCTTGTCTTTTTTCATCGCTACTATGACAGGCTGCAGCACTTTCAGCGTCTGTATGCCGCTATGCGCGAAGGCGTGGCCTTGCGCGAGCTGATACTTGACGCTGATGGCAAGCCGTGGGACTACCGCTACCTTGAGGTAAACCCCGCGTACGAAAGAATGTCCGAGTTCACGCGCCAACAGTTAATTGGGAAAACATGGCGCGAGCTAGGCGTGTCAGAGAAGTCCGACTGGCCTAAGGAGTACGACGACTACGTCGATGTAGCGCTAAGAGGCACATCGCGGCGTTTTACCCGCGTCTATCACGGCCGATACTACGAAGTACAAACTTACCAACCTCGGCCCATGCAGTTCGCCGCCATCTACACCGACATTACGGAGCAGATCGAGGCGGAAAGGCAGACGTGGGAGAACTACGACGATTGGGCGCGACTTGTCACCACTATGGGGGACATGCTGTTTATTTTTGACACGGCGGGAGGAATTCTGCATGTCAACAGCGCTGTAGAAGCCACCCTTGGTTACAGCGCGCAGGAGCTTATGGGCAAAGCTGTTTCGGAGCTGCATCCGGAGGAGATGTTGCAGGAGACGGAAGTGAATATGCAGGAGGTGCTTATGGGCAGACCTCCCACCCGCGCCGTGCCGCTAGTTGCCAAAGACGGTACCTTAATCGACGTTGAGATCCGCTCCACCCGTGGTAAGTGGCGCGGGCAAGAGGCCGTGTTTGCCGTAGTTAGAGACGTACGCGAGCGGCTTTTGGCGGAGAAGCGGCTGCGCTACCTTAGCCTGCACGACCAACTCACCGATGTGTACAACCGCGCCTTTTTCTCGGCGGAAATGGAGCGACTGCAGGGTAGTCGCGATTACCCCATCTCCATTATCATGGCCGACGCTAACGGGCTTAAGCTGATTAACGATGTGCTGGGGCATCGTGCGGGCGACGAATTCCTCAGAGCAAGCGCGGCAGTCCTAAGGGGTGTGCTGCGGAAGGCAGATGTTCTAGCGCGCGTGGGCGGCGACGAGTTTGCCGTTATCCTGCCGCGTACAGGGGCAGATGTCGCGGGGAAGGTGCTGGAGCGCATTCGCACGGCAAGCGAGAGCTTTGGCGCTGAAGGCTGTGTGTTGCCTATGAGTTTGAGTCTTGGCGTGGCTACGGCTAACGACGAGAGCGTGTCGCTTGATGACACCTACAAACTTGCCGACCATCTCATGTATCGCGACAAGCTGGCGGAACGGTCTGTAGCGCACAGAAATATACTTAACGCTTTGCTGCAAGTACTAGCGGAGCGTGACTTTGGAGCACTCGGACACACTGCGCGCCTTAAGGAATTCTGTCTGGCCCTCGGCAGAAGTTTCGACCTCACGACTAAGCAACTAGAAGCGTTGGCGTTACTGGCGGAGGTGCATGACCTAGGGCTAATTGGCGTAAATCCCACGCTACTAAGTAGCCGCTCTCGCCTGACAAAAGAGGAATATGGACTCATTAAGCAACATTCTGAGCGTGGCTTGCGAATTGCCTATACCTTCCCCGAATTAGCTGGGGTAGCCGATTTTATTCTTGCGCACCATGAGCGTTGGGACGGCAGCGGTTACCCCCTAGGAATTAGGGGAACGGACATTCCGCTGGAGTGCCGCATCTTAGCTGTGGCAGATGCGTATGAGGTTATGACCGGAGGCAGGCCTTACCGTGAACCACTCTCACCGTCCCTGGCTTTAGCCGAGCTGGTGTGCTGCGCGGGCCGGCAGTTTGACCCTGACGTGGTGGAGAGATTTTGCGCCTTACAGGTCTAGGCTGGGCCTGCGGATAAAACCAACAGTAGTAAGGGGAGTGGGGTAAAGTGCACACAACAGCCGAGGTGCCTGTGCTCAGAAACAAGGCCTTCCTCATTTTGTGGGGCGGACAGATTGTGTCCATGCTAGGTGATGCTCTGTTTAGCCTAGCTCTTATGTGGTGGGTAGTGAGTGAAACGGGCAGCGGTGTCGCGGTTGCTTTTGTGGTGCTGGCCTCATCAGTGCCGCGCTTGCTGCTCGCGCCGATAGTGGGAGTGTACGTGGACAGGGTGGACAAGCGTCGCATGATGCTTTTTGCCGATACTCTGCTTGGGGTTATAACGCTTGGGATGACCATGCTCTTCTGGCGCGGACACTTCTCCTTACCCGTAATTATTGCCGCCGCCGCGCTGCTTGGGGCTGCATCTTCGCTTGACGGCCCGGCCTATGAGGCCACCATTCCTGCCATCGTAGGGAAGAACCAGCTCGTGCGGGCCAATTCGCTAATGCAGACGGCCAACAGCATCATCGGCCTTCTCGCCCCGGCGCTAAGCGGACTAGTGATTGCCGTGGCGGGTGTCGGAGTGGCGATACTGGCAAATTCCATCTCCTTCTTCTTTGCCGCCTTTACTTTGCTGTTAATTAGCTTGCCCGCACAGTCGAGAGTAATTAAGCAGCGCGCCTTCGGCCGTGACCTCAGGGATGGAGCAAAGTTTATTCTGGGAAACAGGCTGTTGCTACCGATGCTCCTTTACGCGGCACTGATTAACCTCAGCCTTGCGCCCATCAGTGTTTCTATGCCGCTTTTGGTGACGAATGTGCTGCGGGGCGGCCCACAGCTGCTTGGGTTGTTCGGGAGTTTCCAATCAGTCGGTGTTCTGGCGGCTTCACTTCTGCTAAGTGCTAAGCCAGCGCTGCTTGCGGCTACAGGTAAAGTTATGATTTTCTCTCTTATCGCTTTAGGCTGCTTTACAGTTATAATTGCGCGCGCAAAATCAGCGCCGCACCTTTTGCTTGGCGGCGCCGCGGTGGGATTTGCTTTGGTGGTAGCGAACGTGGCCTCGCGTACAATCTGGCAGCGTGAAGTGCCGGAGGAGTACAGGGGCAGGGCCTTTACCGCACGGGACACCGTAAGCGGTGCGCTGCGTCCCATGGGGCAAGCGCTGGCGGGACCCATGGTCGATACTCTAGGGCCGATGTGGCTGATTGCCGGAGCAGGCGCATTATGCGTTGTGGGCGGAATCTTGGGACTTGGAGTTAGGAGTATTATTACTTATCCCGAGAAACCTAAGCGCGCTTCGGCCTCTATGTGATTGTTTCGAGTTCGGGGTTAGCGTTCGGTTGCCGCCCTTGTTTGGCCAGCGGCTGCCAGACGCCACCTATCTTAACGCGGACAATATCCGCAGTGAAGTCAGTCGTGGCACCGCGTGCGTTTTCTAGGAGTGAGGAGCCGACACCGTACATATCCACCGGCACATCTTCGGCTTCAAAGCGCCGGATGCGCGCTACGTCAAACCCTCCGGTCACCACGATTTTAACGCTGCGGCAATAGCTCTCGGCGAGGGGTCTGTGCGCTTTCGCAACATCCCAGCTTGCATGGGCTGTATCAAGTGCGTGGCGAATGTTGCGCACTAAGCGCGGGTTAACCCCAAGGTCTGCCTCCTTGTCACCCGTCGGTTCCACTGAGCAGTCCAGCATATTGCCTGCGGTATCCGGCCGCACGCCAAAGAGGCGATACATCGCGGCCTTATGTTCGTCACCGCAGAGCACCGCCTCTAAGTATAAGGGAAACATGGCGGCAAGTACTTTGCGTGCCTCGCCCACACAATCATTGTGAAAGTCGATCAAAGCGATGCGGGGCACGTCAGACGGCATAATGCGGCAAAACTGGAGCATTGTCTCGACAGTGTCGCCAAGAAAGCAAGCAATGCTGGCGTGGCTGATGGTGCCGCCGCCCCTGCCGCCGAAATAAGCGCCCTGGGCATGGGTCGATACGAAGACTCGCGATGCGGTGCGGTGGTGCCGGTTATAGGCGTCCACCGCTGTTTTATACGCAAACCCGTGCAGAGGCTGAACATTATAGTGGGCAAAGCGGGCCGGGAAAAACAAAATATCTTTGCCGCGTGCGGCTGTTAAAGTGTGGTAGACATTAGTCGCTACGCGCGAACCCTCGGTGAGTATGCCGAGGATAGGTGTTTCTAGCTGTCCGAAGTAGCGGTATTTGCCACGCAGCTTGAGGACGGGCGTGACATCTCCGGGATCACCGTGGTATGGTATCAGTGTGCCATCGGGGGCTACCTCTACTTCAAGTTCGTGGAATGTATTCACGAAGCCGCCATCAGGGTCGTAGTAGCCCGTGCACTCCCGCAAAATATCTACTGCCTCGTCCACCCCCACAAGTACAGCAAAAGGTTGTCTGCGGGGGAAAAACTGCATTTCAACCTCGATATCGCCGACAGAGACCCCTTGAAAGGCGTACTCTTCCCGCGCTAAGTGCGCGAGAATGGCAGTTGTGTTGGAAAAGTAGGCGTCGGTATAATAGCCTTGACGCAATCGCTCTATGTCCTGTCTAGTTTCCAATGCTGGTCCTCCTTGTCGACGGTCGTTTCACACGCGGCGCTTGCCGCTATCATAAGATATTTTGGGCTAATACGCTATAGGGGAGTGCGTCACACACGGCTAGCCGTTCCTACATAGGTTCAGGGGGTGTTTTATGGAGCGTTACTCACGCCAAATTGCTTTTCCCTGCGTGGGCAAAGACGGCCAAGCGAAATTAGGTGAGTCCAAGGTCACCGTGGTCGGTTGCGGTGCCCTTGGCACTGTGGCAGCCGAGCTCTTGGTGCGCGGTGGGGTAGGCAGTGTGCAAATTGTCGACAGAGATATAGTAGAACTCTCTAACCTGCAGCGGCAGTTTCTCTACACCGAGCGGGACGCGGCAGAGCGACTGCCTAAGGCCCTCGCTCTTGCCGCACATCTTAAGGCCATCAACAGCTCAGTGGAGATCCATCCGGTTGTAACCGAGTTGACGGGGAGCAAGGCGGTGAGCTTGCTGCGTGGCAGTACGGTAGTATTAGATGCCACCGACAACTACGTCACGCGTTTTACCATTAACGACGCCTGCCTAGAATTAAAGCTACCGTGGGTTTATGGCGGCGCACTTGGCAGTCGCGGCATGACGGCCACTTTTCAGGACCATGGCGCGTGCTTTCGCTGCCTTTTTAGCGAATTACCCGCGCTCGGGGCTGGTGATAGCTGTGAACTAGAAGGCGTATTGGCATCTGCTACAGCTATTGTAGCCGCACTGCAGGTAGCAGCAGTGATGAAGCTCATTATCGAGCCGAACACTATGCAGGGATGCGCACTTGAGTTTGACGTGTGGAAGGGCAGCTTCCATACCATCCCGCTAGAGCGTGACGACAGGTGTCCCGCCTGCAAGGAGGGGCAGCGTCTGTTTCTTGCGGACGATGGTCTGTCGCAAACTAGCTTTGTCTGTGGGCGCAACAGCGTGCTCGTGCGTGCAGGCTGTGCCGAGTTAGACTTAGCAAAACTTGCACGGGTGCTAGCCGCGAAGGGTCTAGAGGTAAGACAGACGAAATTCAGCTTGCGTGTAGAGGCCCTAGAGCGCGAGATAGTTTTGTTTGCCGACGGGCGTGCCCTAGTAAACGGGACTAGCGATGCGCAGGAAGCTAGGCGCGTTTGCAATGCCGTGCTTGGCAGTTGAATGGTCTCAGATTTTATATCTAACTAGCAGGAATTAACTAGGCTCGAGCCGAATGGAGTACGGATACTGCACTGACAGTCTCGATTTTCGCCAGTCAGGAGTAATAATTAGTTGTTTAAATATAT
>QLUB01000040.1 GCA_018725205.1 candidate division NPL-UPA2 bacterium | reverse complement strand
CATTGCCTCCCAGGGCCTCGAAAAGTACCGGGAGGCGACAAGGCAGGCAGCGTCGACGGTGACTGGGGTCTTAGGTGAGATGTTTGCGGCCATACAATCCGTGCAAATGGCCCAGGCCGAAGAACGCTCTGCAAACCATCTACGGGCTCTGAACACCGAACGGGCGACCTTTGCGTTGCGGGAGCGCAAGTACAATCACGGGCTAGAGTTTCTGTCTAATAGCACGGTGGGCATAGGCAGTGCAGCCATCCTTTGGGTTGCCGGGCGCGAACTCGGCGGGGGAAATTTCACGGTGGGCGATTTTGCCCTGTTTGTCACTTATCTAGACTTTGTTACGGGGATAGCCGAGTTTTATGGCTACTTTGTCGCCTACATTCAGCAGGGAAATGTGGCGGTCAACCGGCTACTAGCTCTAAGCGGACGAGGAGCGGTGGATCTAACGCGCCCGGATCGCTGGCTACGCCCGGCGGAGTCCCCACCCCTAGTGCGCGAGGAGCTGCAGGTACTCTCTGTCCGAAACCTTGCTTATGCGTACCTAGGCAGCGGTGCCGGCATCTTAGACATCAATTTTGAGATCAAGCGCGGCGAGCTGGTGGCAGTTACGGGGCGCATGGGCAGCGGCAAGACCACGCTGTTGCGTGCTGTGCTCGGACAACTCTCGAGCAGCGCGGGCGAGGTCCTATGGAACGGTAAACCTCTTAGCGGGTACCAAAGAGGTATGGTCCCACCCTACGCGGCCTACGTTAGGCAGTCGCCGCTCCTGCTAAGCGGCACACTGCGCGAGAATCTAAATCTGGGCGGGACATTTTCGGACAACACTATTGAAGTAGCGTTGCGTACCGCTGTCTTTGGCGTCGATTTCGCAGCACTACCGCATGGACTTGACACAGTGGTAGGCGTACGAGGTGTGAAGCTTAGCGGCGGGCAGGTGCAGCGGGTCGCCGCCGCGCGCGCGCTTATCCACCACCCCGAATTGCTGGTGTTCGACGACCTGTCCTCCGCGTTAGATGTAAAGACCGAAGAAGAACTGTGGCAGAACTTGTTGGGTACGGAGCGCATGGGGACATACCTCGTGGTCTCCCACCGGCCGCAGGTGCTGTATCGCGCGGACAAGATAATCGTTCTTAAAGAAGGGCGCATCGATGACCAAGGCACTTATGGCGAGCTTATGGAGCGATGTCAAGAGTTTCGACAGCTACAGGGGCAAGAATAAGCATCAAGGAGGCCGTCATGTCAAACGAGTTGCTGTTTCTACTCACTATCCTAGTTGGTTTCGTGCTTATCTTGTTTACCTTCCGCTTTTTTGGCAAGGTGGGGATGTACTGCTGGATAGTGATGTCCATCATCGTGTGCAATATCGAGGTTCTTAAGACCGTGGCCATAGGCGGGGTCGTGGCGACGACCGGGAACGTTCTCTATGGGGCTACTTTTTTGGCCACCGACATCATTAACGAGATCTACGGGCCAAAAAGCGCTAGGAACGGCGTCTTGCTCGGCTTCGTAGCCATGATTGCGACCACTGTTATGCTACAGTTGACTCTTCAGTTCGTCCCGCACGCTAGCGACTGGGCTCACCCTCACCTTACTGCCCTGTTCTCGTTTTTGCCGCGTATTGCCTTCGCCAGCCTTACCGCCTACTTGATTAGCCAATTTATGGACATATACATCTTTGTGCGGCTGCGGGAGAAGTTTAGCTCGAACAAATACATCTGGCTACGGAACAACGGCAGCACTTTGCTTAGCCAGCTGGTTGATTCGGTAGTCTTTTCGTTGCTGGCGTTTACGGGTGTTTTTTCTCCCAATATTGTGTTGCAGATCACTGTTTCCACATATTTGCTAAAAGCACTTATTGCCCTGCTTGACACACCTTTCGTCTACCTCGCCCGCCACTGGTTTGACCGAGGCCTAGTTAGAGAGGCCGATTAGCCCTGCCAGCTCCATTTTGTTTGCCCACTTTGTGAAACCGTGCTACAATCCATAGGCAATCGCGGCAAGGCGCCATAGTAACCGTAAGGGGGCATGTTGGTGAAATCGAACAATTTCCGCTACCTAGTGGCCGTCGCAGGATTCTTAACCACCCTATGTCTTGGCACACTCTACGCATGGTCTATCTTTATGCCGGCCTTGCAGGCCGAATTTGGCTGGAGCAGGGCCACAGTAACAATCCCTTTTACCGTAGCAGGTCTAGTTTTCGCTTTTGGTATGCTCCCCGCTGGACGCTTTCAGGATCTAAAGGGACCGCGCCCCCTCATCATCTTTAGTGCGGTAGCCTTAATCATCGGCTATGGGCTCAGCGCTATGGCGCAAAACCTTATTTGGCTCGTCATCTCGTACGGCATTATTACAGGCGCGGCGCTGGGGGCAGGTTATTCGGCTGTCGTAGCCGGCGGCCTCAAGTGGTTCCCCGACATGAAGGGAACAGCGACCGGAATTCTGGTCGGGGGGTTTGGCGCATCGGCAGCGGTTTTTGGTCCGATTGCCCACTATGCTGTTGACGCCTATGGCTGGCGCACAGCCTTCTGGCTACTGGGAGGCGTGTTCTCTGCCGTTGTTGCCCTATGTTCTTTTGTCTTGATTAACCCTCCTAAGGGCTGGCTTCCTGCCGGCTGGAACCCCTCTAAAGGCGTTGGCATCCGCAAGCCTTCTCCTGAGTATACGGGCTACGAGTTCCCTTTTAAGGCCATGCTCGCGACGTCACAATTTTGGCTGATGTGGCTACAGTTTGTCCTTATCTTGTGTGGCGGTTTTAGTATTATTGTCCATTTACGCCCACTCGCCCTTGAGCTTGGTTTTTCTGAAGCTACGGCTACGGGGCTTGTGGCGATTACTTCGCTCAGCAACCTATTTGGGCGTTTTGTACTGAGCCCCCTGTCGGATATTATTGGGCGCTTAAAGTCGTTTACCCTAGTCGGCACATTGATGATGGCGGCGACCATCGCTGCGCCAGTTGCGGCTATTTACAATATCCCCGGGCTCCTGTACTTCACGGCTACCGTCGGCGGCGTCGCTTTTGGCGGTTACCTCGGTCTTTCGCCGGCCTTTACCGCTGATTCATGGGGCATGAAAAACGTCGGCGTAAATTATGGCGGCATGATCACCGCCTGGGGCATTGCCTCGTTTATTGGGCCATTCTTTACTGGGCTGATTCGCGATGTAACCGCCAGCTACAACCCCGCTTTCTTCGTCTGGGCTGTTTTGTGTATACCCGCCATTGTTTTCACTGAGAGGTTGGTCAAACCTGCTGCCCTCAAACAACGAGCCGTCAAGCTCGGGCTCCCGAAGACGGAAACCGCCTGACGGGGGCTACCTACCTGCGCAAAAAGACCGCCCCATGAAAGGTGGTCTTTTTGTTGTTGCCAATTGATATCGTCCGTGATATAGTACATTACAACAGTAATGCACTATACTATCCGCGAGGGAGGTGTGCCATGCGACTGGATGCCGACACGATGAAGCCCATCTATCTGCAAATAGCGGAATGGCTGGAGACGCAGATACTTTCCGGGAAGATAGCTTGTGACGAAAAGGTGTTCTCGCAATATCAGTTAGCAGAGATGTTCAACATCAATCCCGCTACTGCAGCCAAAGGGCTCAGCATCTTAGCGGACAAGGGAATCTTGTACAAGAAGCGCGGACTCGGGATGTTTGCCTCTCCTGACGCCAAAGCGCAAATACTGGACCAACGCAAGGGAGAGAAGCTAAAACACCTCGTGCTAGAGCTGGTGCTTGAAGCGGGACGCCTAGGCATTGCTGAAGCCGAACTCACGGAAATGATGCGTCAAGCCAACGAAGAGCTGAAGGGAGAGGTGCAGTCTTGAAAGCAATAGAATGTATCGGCCTGAACAAGGTCTATGGGGAAAACGTCGCCGTCGACTCCTTGTCGCTAGTGGTCGAGCACAACAAAATGACCGGCATTATTGGCCCTAACGGCGCCGGCAAGACTACCCTACTCAAACTAATTGCCGGCTTTCTTAAGGCAACGGCGGGTGAAATGCGCGTTTTCGGCGAGGCCCCCTTTAACAACTTGCGAGTGAGTGCCAATGCTATCTTTATCGATGACCGCATGGTCTTCCCGTCTTCTTTGTGTTTAGACGATATTTGCCGCATGGCAGCGCGTGTCTATGCTAACTGGGACCACAAGTTGGCACGTGGTTTGTTAGACTACTTTGCTCTTAACCCCAAGCTTTGCCACGCGCACCTCTCACGCGGCCAAAAAAGCACAGTGAACGCTATCCTAGGGCTTGCCGCGCATTGCCCACTCACCATCTTTGACGAACCTACCCTGGGCATGGATGTTGGCGTCAGGCGAGATTTCTATCGGGCTCTCCTTAAAGACTATATGCAGCACCCACGTAGCATCTTGTTTTCCAGCCATATGCTGCTCGAAGTAGAAGACATACTAGAAGACATCGTACTGCTCAAGGACGGATACAAAGTGCTGCATTTGCCTTTGCCGCAACTTACGGAGTATGCGGTCGGGCTGGCAGGCAATAGCGATGCGCTCTGCGCCCTCACCGAGAACCGCGAAGTTCTTCACACGCGCCAAATTAGCTCATGTTTCTCCTATGTGGTCATCAAGAACGACCTTAAAAGGGGAGATTTACAACAAGCTCAACTGTCCGGCGTCGATATAACTGCGGTACCCGCAGCTGACCTGTGCGTCTACTTGACGGAGCAAAGGAAAGGAGGCATTGATGATGTATTTAGCCAAACCAAGTCTGTGGCGAATCGTTAAAGCGCAGTATGCATTCAAGCTCAAAGCTCACATCGGGGTTTTCGCGTCTTTGGTAGCTGTTAACTTGCTAGGGATCGCCCTCTCCCTATCTTTTAGCTCGCAATTCGGTATCAGCATGGGGCAAATTTGGCTGTCGATGCGGTCTATCTCCAACGAAGCTGTGCTGTGGGTTACTGTGCTGTGGGCTTTTGTGGTCGCGGTTTTGCTGACCACAAAGGACTACAGCGATTTGGATTTTACCTTCGTGTCTAACTGCATCAGCCACAATCTCTCTAACGCCGTGCTGCTCATTACATGGTCAATCGCCGCCGGCACATTTGCCGCACTTGGTGCGGTATTGCTGCGGTTAGTAGCCTTCTTCGTTTTCCCTGATGACGCGATAGTTGCCCAAAACGTCTTTCTCGCGCCGCTTGAGCTCGTAGTAGGCGCAGCTGTATCCTCCATGTATATGCTCTTAGCCGGTTGTATCGGCTACTTGGGTGGAAAACTGATGCAAGCGGGGTCCTTATTGGCCTTGCTAACTCCTCTGTTTGCGCTAGCCTTCGCAATGCTGGGAGGCGGAGGCGAGGATGTCTTGCGCGGTGTGCAGAGCATAACGGGCTTCATTATGCATGAAACCTCACTGCTGCTGTTTGTTGCCAAGTCGCTCGGCACGGCAGGGCTAATTTTTGGCCTAGCGTTTCTCTTATCCCACGACACTGAGGTGAAAAGGCAATGATTGTGTTATGGCTATTAGGGTTGGCGTGGTTTGGTTTGACGGTTTATGCTGTGGGTAAGTTAGGCGTGTCTGTGACAAGACAGCATCTCCAATGGCTTTTAATCGGCCATCTGATCACGCTCTTGGTATCTCCTTTTGCGCTGCATTTACTCCCCACAGAGAGATTCGCCCCCATCGTGGACGCTGCCACGCTGAGCGACGCCCGAGTCGCCAACCGCGAGTTGCTCCAGAGCGCCCTTCGGGGTCGACCGTCAAGTGTCACAGGGGTACACCGTACACGGGAATGGCGGTTCCCGATGAGCGGTCTCGCGCTCACGGTCATAGGCGCCGTCCCGCAACTGCCCGTCGTCATAGAACATAAGACTGGTCGCGATGGGATTGTCGAAGTGGCGCTCTACCGCACGCCTTCCATTCAAGACATGGTGGATATCAGTAGGCAGATTCCCTTGCCGGTAGAGCTTAGCTTTTCCGTAAACGCCTTGACCGTAGTGCAGCCCGTAGCTAGGGGAGCACATTTCCTCAGATTTTCGCCTGACGCACCGGCGCAAGCTTTACTTCTCGCCCTAGAACCGCAAGGGGTGTTACCGTCTGTGTCGTTACGAGGTGCCCAAGTGCTCTACATTCGCATCCCAGCCAACGTAGAAATAAAGGACCCCGATCCCTCCCTCTTGTTTGTAGACAGAGAAGGGCCGTAGGTCCGGAAATTGCCGGTGAAGCGCGAGGCACCTAGCGAGTTGCTAAGGCGCCTCGCTTTTTGCCAGCTGCACGCGGTTTACTTCGCGGAAGTCTGTGTCTGTGTGCGCAGTCACGAATTCATCCGACAGCACATAGAAGTTTTGGCCTACATATAGAATGCGCTTAACCTCCGCTCTGCCGCCATGCCAGAACTGGGGACGGCGTGACGAGTCTTGGGGTGTGAGGTGCGAAATCCTAGCTCGTGGCGAAAAACCCCGCGTGAGACTGACATCGTAGATAATTGCACCTTGAAACTCAAAGGGACCATGGTTGAATTCGGGCTTAAGAACAGGCGTATGAATGGTAATCGGAAAGGCCATGATCTTGTTGCGAGTGTCAAACAAAAGGGCCTTGTGGTTATGGAGCACCTCGGAGTATGTGCCGCGCCCCCCGATAATTTCGACATACTCCTCGATTGGGTTGGCGACGTCCGTGACATCGAAGATGGCCAGTTTTATACCAAGCTCGATCGCGACTTCGTTAATGATGCGGCCGCTTTGATCGCGTGTCGTGAGCACAGTGGTGTCACGGCCAATACCGAGCAGATGGTTCTCGTCAAGCGGGTGCAAGTAGCTACTAAAGCCCGGGATTTTAAGTTCACCGAGGATTTTGGGGTTACGGGGATTGCTTAGGTCGATCACAAACAGCGGGTCTACCAGTACGAAAGTAACCATGTAGCCCCTGTCGCCCATAAAACGGGCAGAATAGATGCGCTCAGTGGGAGCGATATTTAGGATGCGCCCCACAGTCTGCATTTTGACGTCAAGCACAAAGACCGCGTTGCTTAGCTTATCACCCGACCAAATCGTGGTCGCCGTGCGGAAATAGCCGTTGTGTTCGTCCATAGAGAACTGATTGAGAATGGTGCCTTTCACCAAGCCGCGTGCGGAATACGCTACGTCCACGCCGTTAACCGCGAACTTGTGCACTACGGTGTCTCCCTGCCAGTCGCCGACTGCCACGTAGATATTTTCATGCGACATGTACACTTCATGCCCTGCACCCAAGTATGCGCTCACAGCGGCAGTTTGCGCCGGACGATTAAGGTCAAAGGCCGTCACAACCAGATAGCTTGGCGCAATGCGGTCAGGGAAGTAGCGGATGTCGGCGGGGTCTATCGGCAGGAAGTCATCCCCGCGCGCACTATCTCGAACATGCGGCACGATGGGGCCTTGCGCCCATCTGTTTGACAGCAAATAGACTACAGAGCCGATCTTACGCGTCGCCAGCCTATGACCTTCGGTTTCTACCTCGCGCAGGAGCCGCAGGTTAGTGCGGTCTGTGAGGTCGTAGATATAGGCCCTAACCGTCGGATTGCCCCACCAGCGAGGCATAACGAGGGCGGCAACTTGACCAACTACAGTTGCTTTGCCGCTCAGGCTCTGCTCGGTCGCCGCGCCTACTTTAGTGCGAAACTCGTTATTGTCTGCCTGTCCAATCACTACAAGGTATCGGTCGTCAATAAAGATTTCTTGTGGAGTAAATCTTTCGTCTTTGAAAGCTATGGTCGACATCACCCGCATGTCGGAGACGGGGTGAACGCGTGTCACCGTAACTTCTCGGCCCCTGACCTGGTAAATGTACTCCCCGTCCGTCTTAGCGACGTCTGATTCATCGACTCCCGCTACTTGAATATTAGTCTGAGAGAATTCTGCCCCCGCACCTTGTGTTGCAACGGTTGCGTTCCGCATCGTATCCTTGACGGTCCACACAGCACCGCTGCCCAATAGACGCTCGAGCTGTTGTGTCGTACCAACACGCGGTAACGTGTCGTCCCTTAGAGTCCCTGCATAAGCAGTATTGCTCCAAAAGTCCCAGCCTACCTGCACTCCGAGCCGCTCTAACAGGCGCAAAGGCACATAAACTGTGCCGCGGTGATTGATGGCAGGCGGATTAAGAGTTTGGACCTTTTGCTGGGCGACAACGCGCACGACCGTATACCCCTTGTATGGTGATAAAGGTGCGGTCATAGCCTGGCTGTCAAGACCCGAACCGATGAGCAGGGTTTGAGTCTTAGAGTCGAACTCCACTGCATACCCTAGCAACCCATGCAGCGCTGTGGAGGGCACATAGGCGCGACCCTCAAAGAGCACGGCTCCCCCAACCCGCACGCCAAACAGAGACACATTTGCTGCCCGCGTGCCAAAGGCATTGGCGTGTCGCCAAGCTCCCTGACTCGTCCCAAGGAGCAGCACGAGCACAGCGGCGATAACAGCTACTTTCTTACACACGAGTACCTCTCCCCCCCATTCCCTTACTGCTTTAGACGATAGCCCAAGGAAAAAGTTCACACACATCAGGAGAAAAGGGTGGGCTTTCTCCCCTTTTTGGTATGATAGAGTTGATCATATTGCGAGCAAATTCGGTGGGAGGTTGGACATGCATTACTGCATTAAATTGAGCGGCACCCAGGGAGACGGCGTGGATACTGTGGGAGAAATTCTTGCTCTTGCCCTGCATGCTGCCGGATACTGGGTTTACGCCTATAGAAATTTCTCCTCGCGCATACGCGGGGGTTACTCGAGCCATGAGATTGTTATCGCTGATAGCCCCGTACGCGCCAAGAAACAGCACCCCGACGTGCTCGTGTGCATTGGCGAAGACGGTTGGAGCCGCGATGCGCAAACGGTCTCAGATTCGTCACTTGTCCTAGCTGATACATCTCTGCATTTGGCAGCGTCTGCGCAATGTTTTTCGTTGCCCTTCACAGACACCGCTCGCGCTGCCAGCCAAGTCCAACATAAGTGGATTGTGGCACTAGGTGCAGTTGGGGCCTTGCTTGGTTTAGCAGAGAGCGAGCTAGAGGTGCCGGTGGCCGCAGCTCTTGCGCATAAGGGAGAGGGCATCATCGCAGGCAACCTGAGAGCGCTTAAGGCGGGCTATGCGCTTGCCCCACACTTGGTTTTGCCGCTTCCGCCACCTTCACAGGGGACCCGCTTGGAAGCACGCCGCCTAGTATCTGGGGGCCAGGCAGTGGCTGAGGCCGCCCTGGCTTGCGGATGCGATTTCACAGCGGGGTATCCCATCTCTCCTGCAACAGGAGTCTTTGAGCATTTAGCGCGCCATCTGCCGGTAGGCCGAGCTGTGCAAACAGAGGATGAGATTGCAGCTGTGGATATGGCGATCGGAGCATCATATGCGGGGGCTACCGCACTGGTCGCCACCTCTGGGCCTGGTCTGTCGCTGATGATCGAAGGGATCGGACTGGCCTTCGCAACTAAGACTCCTTTGGTCATCGTCAACGGACAGCGTAGTGGCCCCTCTACTGGCATGCCCACCAAACACGAACAAAGCGACCTAGCGTTAGCACTGGCTGGAGGACATGGCGACGTAAGTGCGCCTGTGTTCTGCCCATCATCGGTCGAGGAAATCTACACTGACTTGCCCTCTGCCTTTCATGCCGCCGAGCTTTACCGCACGCCGGTGATTTTTCTCACGGACTTAGGTTTGATGCTAGCGCGGGCGTCAATGCACCCTGTCACCATCGACGCCACACCCATACGAAATGCCAAAGAAGGACGCGTTATACCCGGCATAAGTGGCAAGATGTTTCACGTGAGCGGCAATCAACTGGGCTCAACGGGCCTTCCGACGGAGATGCCAGCACAACGCCAAGCACAATTCTCAGCGCGACTAAAGATGATCCCAAGCGAGCTGCTAAGTAGCTTTACGTACATTGAGGGCGGAGAAGAGCTCCTAGTGATAGCTATTGGGTCGACCCGGGGAGCGGTAGAAGCTGCTGTTGCGAACTTCCCGGGCAGAGTGTCTGCCGTTTTCCCTAGAGTGCTCAAGCCGTTCCCGACCAAGGCGCTTGCAGCCCTACTAACACGGCATAAAAAGTACTTGATACTTGATGCTAACGCTACCGGGCAGCTCTTGCAGATATTTAGGTCACACTTCGCCTGCCATGAGCGTTTCGTGTCGCGCTTTAGATACGACGGTGAGCCGTTTATGCCTGCTGAAGTAGCCAAGTACATCGCGGAGGTGCTTGCCAATGACTGAGCTCTCGCGGAAATCGTACGACCGTGGGCATCAGCCCACTTGGTGTACTGGTTGCGGTGACTACGGCGTCCTACGTGCAGTACAGGAGGCGTTAGCCGCCCTTGCGATTCCCCCCCATCTGGTTGCGGCTGTCTCTGGCATTGGCTGCTCTGGCCGCATCAGCGGCTATCTTAACGCCTACACCTTTCACTCAGCCCACGGGCGAGCGCTGCCGGTAGCCGAAGGCATCAAGCGCCACAACCCTGAGCTTACGGTTTTGGCGCTAGGGGGCGATGGCGACGGCTTTGCAATTGGGTTAGGTCACACCTTGCATGCGGCACGGCGAAACCAAGACATTACTTACATTACTATGACTAACTATCTTTACGGTTTGACGAAAGGCCAATTATCCCCTGTCAGTCCACAAGGCTTTAAGGCGCGTGGCACTCCTCATCCATCGAGCCATGCCGGCCTTAACCAAGCGCTCTTGCTGCTCGCAACAGGAGCGGGTTTCGTAGCTCAGGCTAGCTCGGGACGCCTTCTGGAGCTTATTGAGCTGATAAGACAAGGCATTGCCTACCCCGGTTTTGCCTACATTAACGTTTTTAGCCCGTGCGTGACTTTTAATCAAGTACACACCTATGCGTGGGCCAACGAGAATCTGCACACTGCTACACACGACAGCACCGATCTCACCGCAGCCATGGTCAGAGTCAACGAAAGCCAGGGGCTACTAACTGGTGTACTTTACCGGAAGCAGTAGGAATTTGTCTTTGGTTCAGCAATGGCTGTTATCGCGGCAGAGATGCTGTATGGCACCATGGACGGCGGACGTCGCTTGCTGGTGCGACAATAGCCAGCAAGAAATTCCCCGTCGACTCTCGCGGTTGGCTCATTGTGAGTCAGACCAGTTTTGCCTTAATTCGGGTTGCATATGCTGTCTTGGCTTTCGGATGTTATGTTAACTTCAGAGGCAATGCTAGGCATTGATGGCGATACGGTCAGTACCGCTTTTTTCAAGATGCCTTGGTTCTCTTTGACGGTGAAGAAATGCCTGCTCCCGTCCCTTTTGCTTCAGTGCCTGAGGTCCAACTCTTTCGCCCACTGTCGGGCTGCGGTAACCGAGTCGTAGGTTGATTTGCGCGTCATCTTGAAGCCCTTTTCGCCCAGCGAGATTCCTTTTCCCGCGTCCACCATCTCCTTAGACGATTGCCCTTCGCTACCCTGAAAAGTGCTGAAATAAGCCACCTTCTTGCCCTCAAGCGCTAGGCTATTAAGGAATGAGCGCACCGGCGGAGCCATTCGTCCTGCCCATACAGGCGTGCCTACGATGACAATGTCGTAGTCATGTGCGTTGACTATTGTTCGTTCTAGTCGTGGCGTAGCACCCAAAACGGCTTGCATTCCGCCGTACAAGTACAACCAAAGGCCGCGCAAAGGATAGTGCCTGACAGGAACAATCTCCTCAATATCCGCACCCAGTTCTTTGGCAACAGCTTTCCCAATAAGTCTCGTGCTGCCGGTAAGGGAAAAATACGCAACAAGTATTTTTGGCATCCGCCATCCCCCCTAATATCCCTGCGATCATCACTGCGGCAATGCCTAGCTTGACCACAACTGCCCCTATAAACCCGACCGGTACACCGAAGCCCTGAAACTCACGTTCACTTCTACGATCTCGCTATACCCACTTGTCCGTATCGGCGGCCCCCAAGTCCCAAACCCACACGAGACAATTACCTGCAGCACCCCTTGGCGTAAGTATCCCCAGTCTACCGCATACATCCGCTTGGTAAGGAATTGGTTAGGGAAAAACTGACCGTGGTGCGTGTGCCCGGATAACATTAGGTCGACACCGTTTTGTTCGGCTTCTCTTAGGGCTATGGGTTGGTGGTCGAGCAGGATTATGGGCTGTGTGCAGTCTACTCCCTCCATAACTGCAACCAAGGCACGACGCCCCGCGGAATGCTTGCTGCGCATAGACGCATATGCGTCGTTGCGGCCGACAACATAAAACTGCGAATTGACGTGCGTCCATCTATCAACAAGCACAGTTACGCCCGCGCTCTCAAGTTGCCGCACTGCATCGCGCGGGTTCGCGCCAATGTACTCATGGTTGCCAAGTACTGCGTAACAGCCAAAACGAGGAACAAGTCTATGCAGGAGGCGCGGCAACTCTTCGGCAGCAAACGCACTAATGTCTCCATCGATAATGTCGCCCGCGAAAAACACAATATCTGGTGCCAAGGCAACAATGTGCTCGACCATCACTGCCAAACGCGCGTTATTGGTGGTTGTCCCTAAGTGCAGGTCTGAAACTAAAACGGCTCGCAGCGAGGGGAGCCCGGCTATGCGCTTGTTGACGGCGACATTATAACGAGAGATGCGAACCGTGTGCGCACGTCGGTACCCGTGCGCGAACAAAGCACACATCACCGACGCCACGCCCAGTCCCCAATCGACGTTATCCGTTCTAGCAAGGGGGATTAACAGCTGAATAAAATCAACTAGCCCCCACAAAAGCAACCCATGAAAAGCGAATGCAAGCCAGTAGTCGCCAATAGTCGCTGCCAAAAAGCCTATACTCCCTGGACTGCGGCGCCTCCGCATGCGTGCCGCCAAAGACGCGCCTGCCCCAAGGACAACCACGGCCCAATAAATCCACGTAGCCGGACCTAGGAGCGCCGCGGCTAAAGCTAGGAAACGCATCCCGATGTAGTAGTTAACCGCACCGTACAGAAACAGGAACAGGCCAAAGAAGACAAAGAAACGCCTACGCACAGCTACCCCCTGAAAGTCACGCTAAAGGCGAGCTTCCCACTCGGAACGCAAGATTTCCATGATAACCTCGTCGTGCCACTCTCCCGCTGCGAAACGGTGCTGTCTGTGGCGTCCAACCTCTTTGAAACCGCACTTTTCATAGCAGCGGATGGCCCTGCTATTGCCCGCAAAAACGCGCAAGTAGATCTTGTTTAGATTAAGAGCGTGAAATCCGACACGCAGCAAGAGCTTCACTGCATCTTCACCGTACCCTTGGCCTAGGTGGCTCTCTTTACCGATAGCAATGCCGATTTCCGTATGTCGATTGATGGCGTCGATATGATGAAATCCACACCCGCCCAAATACTCGCCCGCGAGCGTTTCGAGGGCGAAAAATTTATCGCTCGCCGTGTGCTGCGTTGCACCCTCTAGCCATTTCTCTTCCATAGCGCGGGACATCGGGACCGTAAAGGCCAGCAAGAAACGTGTTATCTCGGGGTTGTTAATCCACTGCATGATGTGATCTAGATCGGACTTTTCCATACCTCTGATCCTAACGAGCTTTCCACTAAACATTGCCATCTCTCCCCTGCCCGATCTTCAGCATGACGTTGTTTGAAGTCTACACATGCATGCTAATTTAGTCTGTCTGTGCTTATTCTACATTAGTTCCGAATTCCCTGTGGAAAGGACTTCCGAGTGCCCCCCGCGGGAACGCTAAATGCAACACTCTCGCAGCAAAATCACGTCTACACCAAAAGTGGTACTCCTTGGCCTTCGCCGCAAAACGAGAGGGGGTAGCGAAAATGAACTACAAGCGCGACTGGGCGAGCGGTGTTTCACATGCGGCAGGGGCCGCACTATCTGTGGTCGGCTTAGTGGCGCTCGTCAGTGCAGCATTAGCCCATGGAACTGCGAGGCATCTAGCGTCTTTCCTCGTCTTTGGCCTAAGCCTTGTGCTTCTCTACAGCGCTTCCGCCATCTATCACCTTGCTGCTGTCCGCGA